>JAUWLK010000188.1 GCA_030613745.1 Flavobacteriaceae bacterium
CTAATCGAAGTGTATTTCTACCACATTTACATGAATTATAATGAGCTTTCACAATATCTCCAGTTTTAAAACGCAATAATGGCATTGCTTCAACACCTAAAGTTGTTACAACCAATTCACCTTCTTCTCCTTCACTAACAGGTTTATTATTGTCATCTAAAATTTCAACAATTATCAATTCCGGATGATGATGTCCTCCTTGCTGATATTCACATTCTGCAAAAGAAGTACTCATTTCTGTTGAAGCATATGTAGAATACAACTGAATATTCCATTTTTCATTTATTTTCTCCGACAAAACATTAGGTGTAAAATCTTGATTTTTTAAAGGCTCACCTATACATATTACACCTTTAACAGAGCTTTTATCTAATTCTATATCATTATTCTCAGCATATTCAATCAATTTTAATAAAAACGAAGGAACAGCAATAAGGTATGTTGGTTTAAATTTAAGTATAGAATCCCATTGCAATTCAGGAATACCTGCTCCTACTCTAATGATACTTGCACCTAATTTTCTTGATCCTAAAAAATATGCTAACCCTGCCATAAAACGCCTATCAATCGTAGTCATCAATTGAATTGTATCATTTTTTGTCACTTTTGAACATGCAAAAGAAATTGCTTCATTATATGCCAATCTTTCCAGATCATTATCTGTTAACCCAAAAAATACAGGTTTTCCGGTAGTACCGGAAGTTGTTACATAATCAATTATTTTAGAAGTATCTACACAGATAAAGTCATTGTTATTTTTTTGTAAATCATCTTTAGTTGTAACAGGAATTTTTGTTAAATCTTCTAAAGTTTTAATACTAGAAAAATCTAATCCGTTTTGCAAAAACATTTTTTTATAATATGCTGAATTTTCGGCCAAATAAACCATCAACTCTTGTAATTTCTGCTCTTGAATAGTTTTTATTTCAAGTTTTGATTTTAATTCTATTTCAGGAATCATGTAATTTCCTTTTAATTTTTTTAATGTAATTTTCAATATTCTTTCTTTCAGGAACTGTTGTTATTTCTTTAGTAAGTGCGATATTAAACTCTTTTAATGCAGCGCTATAATATTTTTTTTTGTAGTAATATTTACCAACAAAATAGTACACTTCCCAAGAGTCTGAATTTAAGGATTTAAAATTATCTAAACGCTCTTTAGATATGCTTATATTTTTATCAATAATTTGTTGTATCTCACTTTTCTCAATTCTAAATTTTTCATAATTGGAAAAAGCTAAAGTATTAATAAATGGGTCTTTAGCAATTAAGTATTGAGGCAGGGATAAACTACTAATCTTTTTAATAGAATAAGAAAAAACACTATCCAATTGAAAAGCAACAAACTCACCTAATTGATAAGGCTTAGCCGAAATCCAAACCATCTTCTTTTGAGGCTGAAATACTACACCATGATGTGCAATTAGTTGATTCAAAGCCTTTTCATTACCATAGCCAATATTTTGATTGTTCAAACCTTCTTTATTACGCAATATAGCAACTGCTTTTTCAGGTGTTACTCTATCTGTTTCATTCAAAAGCTCTACCATTCTATCGTATCTATATTTAGAATGACTTTCAGCTATATGGTTTGTATTATTATAATCAGATTTGTAAACATCACTTTGAAAATGATTAGAACAAATTAATGTAGAACTATTTTCAACCCTATAAACACCAAAATGTTCTGGAGAAATTTCAATAATTATTGCCTTATTATCTTGTGCACTACCTACCAAAATAGACTCAGATACAAACACTTCTTTTTTCTTTGCAATCTCAATAGCTTCATGAATATTAGAAGCATATTGTAAAATCTCTCTAGTTACCAATGAAACCGGATTTTTAGCAATAAGAGGTATATTCGATTTTCCGGCATTGATAGTAACTGTTAATCCTTTTTCATTCATACCAGACATTACGCCTACAAATCCAGCCCATGAAATCGACATAAATTTATATCCCTTTTCGGGATGGATAAAAGAAATTATTTTTTCTTTTGCAAAATCATCACCAATATAAAAATCAAAATTTCTTGCAATTAATAAATCCCCATCAACCGTTTTATCTCCCCAAACTGCAAAAGAAGAGCAACCAACCAAAGCAAGATCTTGCATGGCATGTCCTATATCATGAGCTGCATGTAAATACATACTTCTCTGATATTTATTTGCAATAAAATCATATTTATCAGATAAGTATTGAGAAATGCCATATATCTCTGTTTTATACTCATCATTTACATATAAATACATTTTTCGTGTGTACCACGATAAAAATTTACGCAAAAATCGCTGACTAAACTTTGAAGGTACCAACTCTTCCACTTTATCAAAAAATAATTCTTCTTGATTTTGAATTAAATCTATTGATAAATCACCTATAGAATTTCCGAGATTCATTGGGTTTCCTGATGCTACTAATTCCCATTGACCATATCTATTTTTTCTTAAACTATTAATTCCTTTAAAAAATAAGGAATCAGTTATTTTAATTTTAGGAAATGATTCTACATTAAAAGCATTTTTATTTGGCTCGTTTTTTATTGATTTTTTAGTACCACATGAAACTAAAAGTATGAATACCATACAAAAACTAAAAAAATGATATACTTTACTTTTTATTATCATTCGCCCAATACAGAATTAATAGATTGTAATAATTTTTCTTTTCCAACAATTTGAGAACATGTTAAAACAGCACTAATTGTTACACCTAAAATTCCGTGCATATTTAAACTTTGCCCAGTAAAATATAGATTTTTTAATTTTGTTTTAGGTGATAAAAAAGACATCATGGGGTTATTTGCATCTTTTACATAACCATACATTGCACCTTCATTACTACCAATATAATCTCGATATGATAATGGCGTAGAAGTATGAATTGATTGGATGCACTCTCTAATATTTGGAAATTTATTTTCTAATTCTGCAATAAATATCTCTGCTTTTTCTTCTTTAAATTTTTCATAAGCTTCTCCTCTTTCAGATTCTTCTGCTACTGTGTTAAAAGTATTTTCCCATTGTTTAACCTCCTCAAAATTCATATAGGTCATCGCAGTTAAACTATCAGTCCATTCCGATTGGTTATCCTTAACTCCCATAGAAATCATATATCCTTCAGGCCATGAAGTATTGGAATAATTTTGTACATCCCAAATATTATAAACATCTTTAAAATGATAATAATTGTAATTCAAATATTTAAATGTTTCTGGTTTAAAGACAATATATAAGCTAAATGCTGATATTCCGCTTTTAATTTGTTTTATTCTATTCACATACGATTTTCGCATCCCTTTTCCTTCTAGCATTTTTACTGTAAGTTTTGGCTCAATGTTTGAAATAAAAATATCAGCTTTAATTTTTCTACCTTTTTTTGTTATTATTGAGGATAATTTTTCTTCTTCAAAACCAAATTTCACCACTTCTTGATATTTGTATATTTCACCCCCAAATTCTTTTAATTTTTTTACTAGTAGTTTTGATATTTGACCACCTCCATTTACACATCTCCAAGCACTTTGAATAAATGAATTGGTAGATAATGCATGCACATAAAACGGTGTGTTTCTTTCACCGGCATATAAAAAATTAGAGCCTGCCAAAACAGATTTTAATATTGTATTATCGGTTATAGAATCTAGGTAATCGGAAACTTTTAAAGTTAAAAAGGAACTGTCATATCCTGTCGAATTTCCATCTAAATTATATAGTGGAAAACTATTACATGCATCTTTTAACTTTTTACAATAAAGATGGATTGCTTTTTTCTCTTCGGGGAATTGATTCGTTAAAGAACCTTCAAATTTTTCAAAACCCTGTGCATGATAATATTCTTGATTATCACCATCAAATGTAATCACATCAAATTTATCATCATCTAGTTTTTTAAGTTTTAAGTCATCCATAATACCTAAATACTTAAAATACTGATATAAATTTTGACCTTTATCTAAACTTCCTATATAATGTACTCCAGTATCAAATATATTTTTATCTCTTACAAAGGTTTGTAAATTACCTCCAAACTGATTGTTTTTTTCAAGAACACATACGCTATAACCTTCTCTTGCTAATATGTTAGCAGACACCAAGCCTCCTAAACCACTACCAATAATGACTATATCGTATTTTTCCTTCAATGTTTTGTTTTTTTTAGAACAACAACATGATCTAATTTAATTGCAATCATGAATCCTAAGGTTTTTATTTTCTCAACCAATTTTTTATTTTTCAAAATTACTACCTTTTCAAATTGACTAAAATCCAGAATAGTAACATATTCCATTGCATTATCATCTGTTAATAATAAAGTGTCAAATTTTTGAAAATCTAGATTTTGAAAATCTAAAATGTAATTAATTTTTCTATGGGTATTGGTGAAACAATTTTTTGCAACAATATACTTGGTTGAATCCCTGATAAAAGTAGTAATTTTTCTATCTAAATATTTTGAAACTAACAAAATATCAACTTGTCCATAATCATTAGCTACATGTAATATATTGGTTTGCATTGGCAATACCACATTCAAATCATGATAAATACTTTTGTTTTTATCAAAATCTTTTTTTACCAAAACTTGTATCTTCTTTTCTTTATACAAATAATTAGATAGAAGTATATCTTTAAAATAATCTTCATTTTCAATTTCATTACGAAATTTTATTAAATTATTTTTGAATAATTTACTTATATTTTTATTTCTTTCTCTTGATGTTTTGCCATATTTTTCATCATCAAAAGCAATTCTATCACCTACTTTTACAGTTAAAGAACCATCATGAATTATAAAATCATTTTTAGGCATAACTTCAGCATTTCCATGTAAATAAATAGGTAAAATATCCAATTTTAACTTTTCTTGTAAAAAGAAAGCTCCTTTATGAAACCTACCAACCTTATTTGTAAAAGATCGTTTGGCTTCCGGAAAAACCATTAATGAATAGCCTTGGCGAATTTTCTCCTTTAAATGATCTGTACTATCATCTGTTCCTTTAGAAACAGGGTAAAACCCAGCAACCTTTGCTAATATTCCAAATATTGGCGACTTGTAAACCCAATCATTTACTAAATAGATTAAATTATGAGTTAACAAACCCATGGTTAATGTATCTAATGAAGAAGAATGATTTGCTATTATGACAGCAGGCTTTACAAAATCTTCATTATGCTTATTTATAACTCTTTTTTTAACAAATGGATTCGCATATAAAACTACTTGAACCAATTTAGCCATAGCTTTATGTAACCAATTAAATTTAATTTTTTTGGCAAGAGGAATTAATGGCAAAATTGTAATACTAAATAATGATAAAAGCATACCTCCTAAACCATAAATTAGAAGAGTAAATATTGCATAAAAAAATGATCTTATTCT
>JAUWLK010000015.1 GCA_030613745.1 Flavobacteriaceae bacterium
ACTTGTTAAAATTTTGAATATTCCTGTTGTTACTGCTAAGATGAAAGGTATGTTTTTATCTAATCCACGTTGGGCATACAATATACGTAAAGCACGTGTGCAAATTGACTTTAAACTGTTGGTAAATTCTGATGAGATAAAAGATTTCAGTTTAAACAAAATAAACAAACTGATAGTAAAACACTTACAGCATAATGAAATGGAATATCAAGAAAAAGAAAAAATTATAATTCGCTCTAACAAAAGAGCAGAATTTTTAAATCATGTAATTTTTCATTGTCCTAAATGCAATAGTTTTAAGGGATTTCTTGCTAAAAACAACAATCTGAATTGTAAAAATTGTGAACTCAATATATTTGTAAATCCATATGGGTTTTTTGAATCAAATAACTTTCAACTACCCTACACCAATATATTGCAAGCCTATAATCAACAAGTTCATATTTTAACAAATTATATCAATAATGAATTAAAAATTAAAAATACGGATTATCTTTTTTCTGATAAAGATATTCTCATTTATAAAAGTATTGAAAATGAAGATTATAATTTAATTGGAAAGGCAAATCTATATTTTTACCTTGATAAAATTGAAATAAAATTTCATAATAAAGAACCTTTATTTTTAGATTTAGACATGATTCAGACATTAAACCCACAAGTAAATGAACGTATTGAACTTTATTATCAAGACAAAGCATATCGATTTATTGGAGAAAGTCCAGGGCTATCTGGAATCAAATGGGAAATTGCATGCAATACTGTTTGGCATCACAAAAAACAAATGCATAAACTTTCAACACATCTAAAACTATTTCAATTTCCTAACGATTAGCAAAATATTAAACAACTTTAATAGATTAATAAGCTCCTATTTATAAAATATTTATAACTTTAAAAATTATAATAAACTTTATTATAAATAATAAATATGAAAAAATCATTAATGGTAATTATTTGTTTTTTACTTTTCAATTATAATTACGCACAGCAAAAAACAATTTTCAAGGGAAAAACAGTAAATTTTACAGCAGATGATGGTGTAAAAATTACTGCTGATTTATATATGATTTCCCAATTTGATGCACCATTTATTATATTATACCATCAAGCTGGTTACAGTAGAGGTGAATATCGAGAAATTGCTCCAAAATTAAACAAACTTGGTTTTAACTGCATGGCTATTGACCAAAGGTCAGGAAAAGAAGTAAATGGTGTTATTAACCAAACTAATATAGAGGCTAAAAAACTTAACAAACCAACACAATATATTGATGCTATTCCTGATTTGGAAGCTGCATATTTATATGTAAAGTATAAATTAAAACCGAATAAAATTATCATTTGGGGCAGTTCATATTCAGCTGCAATAATGTTCTATTTAGGAAGTGCTCACTACAATGGCGTAAATGGTATTCTTGCATTTTCACCTGGTGAATATTTCAAAATAAATGGTAAAGAAATCAAATCTTATTCTTCAAGAGTAAAATGCCCCGTTTTTATAACTTCAGCTAAAAATGAGTATGACCAATGGAAAGGTATTTATAATCCTATAAAAAGTACTAAATCTTCATTCCTTCCTAAAATGTGGGAAAACACGGCTCAAAAGCATTATGGTCTGACAATAACGGACATGAAGAATATTGGAATGCTGTAACAAGTTTTTTAATGAAATTGAAATAGATAAAAAGAATAGATATGTATAAAAATTTATTTAAGCTTCTATTAGCACTTCTATTAATAGTAAGTATAATCTCATGTAAAAAAGGTCTAGATCAAACTAAAAAAACAAAACCTTCACCTAAAGAAATTCCTTTTGCATTGGTTATTCACGGTGGTGCAGGAACAATCAAAAAGGAATTTATGACTCCTGAAAAGGAGACTGCTTATACCAAAAAACTACAAGAGGCTTTAGACACAGGTTATAAAATATTGGAAAATGGTGGTACTTCAATTGAAGCTGTCCAAAAAACCATTAATATCATGGAAAATTCACCTTTATTTAACGCAGGTAAAGGTGCTGTTTTTAATAGCTTAGGTAAACAAGAAATGGATGCATCAATAATGGATGGTAAAACATTAAATGCTGGAGCTGTTGCTGGCGTATCACGAATTAAAAACCCAATTGATGCTGCAATTTTAGTAAAAGACAGCACCAAACATGTAATGCTATCTGGCAAAGGTGCCGAAGAATTTGCCAAACAACACCAATTACAATTTGAAGATGAATCATATTTTTATACCGAAAATCGATACCAAAGTTTATTAAGAGCTCAAGAAAAAGAAGGTGGAAAAGTATTAAACAAATCAAATTCAAAAAACAAACCTGATTTTATTGATGAGCATAAAAAAGGAACCGTTGGCTGTGTTGCAATTGATAAGAGTGGAAATATTGCTGCTGGAACTTCAACAGGTGGTATGACCAACAAAAAATTCGGACGAATAGGAGATGCCCCTATTATTGGAGCAGGAACTTACGCAAACAATATAACCTGTGGAGTTTCGGCAACAGGAACAGGTGAATTTTTTATAAGGACTTTAGCCGCTCATGAAGTATCAAACTTGATACAATATAAAAACCTAAGCTTAAAGCAAGCTTTAAAACAGGTTATTCATGTTGAAATTGACAGTCTTGGTGGAGATGGCGGTTTAATTGGCTTAGATAAAAATGGGAATATAGCATGGGATTTTAATACTGCCGGTATGTACCGTGGTTTTAAAAAATCTACTGGTGAAAATGTGATAAAGATTTATAGTGAATAACACCTATACTATAGCAAGCACCAAAAAAAAATTATCAAATCACAACTTAGCAGAGTTGTATTATAATTAATTTATGATTGTAAAACAAATTACTGATTATATTGAAAAATTAGCACCACTTGCTTACGCTGAAAGTTTTGACAATGTAGGTTTATTAGTAGGTGATCATAATACAAAAGTAACTGGTATTTTAGTTACTTTAGATACTCTTGAAAAAACCGTAGAAGAAGCTATTAACAAAAATTGCAACTTAATTATTAGCTTTCACCCTATTATTTTTAAGGGTTTAAAAAAATTAAATGGCAATACTTATGTGGAACGTGTGGTTATGAAAGCTATAAAAAATGATATTGCTATATATGCAACCCATACAGCTTTGGATAATTCTTTTAAAGGTGTTTCTGCTAAAATGTGCGAAGTTATAGGATTACAAAACCTTAAAATTTTACTTCCACAAAGTGGAAATATAAAAAAATTAACTACATATGTCCCTCATTCAAGTGCTGAAACTTTAAGAAATGAATTATTTAAAGCTGGTGCAGGAAATATCGGTAATTATAGCAATTGTAGTTTCAATATAGAAGGGAAAGGTACTTATCAAGGAAATGAAAATTCAAATCCAACCATTGGTAAAAAAGGAAAATTACATATTGAACCAGAAATATTTTTAAGTGTAATATTTGAAAAACATCTTGAAAATAACATTTTAAATGCACTTTTCAACAACCATCCTTATGAAGAAGTTGCTTATGATATTGTTAGCTTAGATAACACACATCAAAATATTGGCATGGGAATGGTTGGCGCACTGGAAAAAGAAATAAGTTCTACGGATTTTTTAAAATTATTAAAAGAACGATTTAATTTACAATCTATACGCTATTCCGCTTTAAGCGATAAAAAAATTAAGAAAGTTGCAGTATTGGGTGGTTCAGGAAGTTTTGCTATTTCTCAAGCCAAACTGGTTGGAGCAGATATTTTTATTACAGCAGATTTAAAATATCACGATTTCTACAGGGCTGATAATCAAATAATCTTGGCAGATATTGGACATTATGAAAGTGAACAATTCACAAAAAATCTTTTAGTAGATTATCTTACGAAAAAATTCACTAATTTTGCAATCATTTTATCAGAAAATAATACAAATCCTATCAACTATTTATAGATGGCAAAAAAGAAAGAAGTTACCGTTGAAGACAAGTTAAGAGCTTTATATGACTTACAACTTATCGATTCAAGAATTGATGAAATAAAAAATACCAGAGGTGAATTACCTCTTGAAGTTAAAGACTTAGAAGATGAAATTGAAGGTTTGCAAACCAGATTGAATAATTTTAGTACAGATATTGAAAATTTAGAAACTTCAATAGCAAACAAAAAAAACAATATCGAAGAGGCAAAAGTCTTAACAAAAAAGTATGCCGAGCAACAAAAAAACGTTCGTAATAATCGTGAATTTGACTCAATAACTAAAGAAGTTGAATATCAAGATTTAGAAATTCAATTGGCTGAAAAACACATCAATGAGTTTCAAGCAAAAATTGCTCAAAAAAATGAGATTATTGATGTTGCTAAAGAAAAAATGAAAGATAAATTAGATCACTTGAAACACAAGCGTGATGAACTTGATTCAATTTTAAAAGAAACTGAAAAAGAAGAAATTTTATTAAATAAAAAATCTGGTGATTTTGGAAAACTTATTGATGAAAGATTGTTAAAAGCATATCACAAAATAAGATCTAATGTACGAAATGGATTAGCTGTTGTAACAATTGAAAGAGGAGCTTCTGGAGGTTCATTTTTTACAATTCCACCACAACGCCAAGTTGAAATTGCAGCTCGTAAAAAAATTATTACAGATGAGCATAGTGGAAGAATCTTAATTGATTCACAACTTGCTGAAGAAGAAAAAAAGAAAATGTCAAAATATATTTCTTAATTCAGTAAAAGAAAATAAATTCAAAAAAAAGTCTTCAATAAAATTGAAGACTTTTTTTGAATTTACCCTAATAATAAAATTATCAAAAGCCAAAATATTGGTACAGCTTCAACCCAAAAACTAGTATAGTAATTACTCTTATGCTCAGTAGATAAATTCAATAAAACAAGTGATATAATAGTTATCATTGATGTTATGAGTAAAGAATTTTTAAAAATTGAGAAACTAAAATGTTCCGATATAAAAAATATCAATAATAGAATTGATCCTAAATATTTTGATTTTTTAAGTCCAATAATTTGAGGCAAAGTTCTTATTTCAGGAATATCAAAATTAAGGTCTCTTATATCAAAAGGAATAGTTATAGCAAATAAAAATATAAACCGCTGAAAAAACACAAGCCATACATCTTTCGTAAATAAATATTCATTATTTATTATTGGAAATAAAACAGTAACTCCTGCCCAAGAAATTGTAATTAAAAACAACTTTAAACCAGCAATATTTCTCAAATTTATATTCTGAGAATTAAATGGCACCACATAAAAAAATGTTGCTAAAGCAAATGGGATCAGTATAAAATAAGCTTGTAATTGTAATTTAAATATTAAAATAATTAAAAATATCAAACTGACTAAATTTAATAAAAATAGTTGCAGTTTATTAGATTTTATCCATTTTGCAAAAACAATATTTATTTTTAAAATATTATAATATCTTATAAAATTATAGGAAACAAGAGTTGCAAAAAAAACAAATAATGGACTAATATTTTCGTTTAAGCCAAATTCAAGTAAGGTGATTTTAGTCAAACAATATGCCGCAATTGACACATGAATATTACTATAAATATAGAAATCTAAAAGTCGTTTTATAAACTGCATTAATAAATATCTTTATATAAAAATAGCTATTTTTTTTATATACTCAATACATCTAGTTTTTAGGAAATTTATCAAAATTATTTCATTAAAATTAAGTATTTTTGATCTCCAATTTAATTAAAATTATGCAAACAGATTCTTTCGTTATTCGCCATCTTGGTCCGCGTGGAAACCAAGTACAAGAAATGTTAAAAACCATAGGTGTAAAATCATTAGATGAGTTGATTTACAACACAATACCAGATGATATTCGATTAAAAAATACTTTGAATTTACCCGAAGCTATGAGTGAAAATGAATTTGCTTCACATATTCAAAAATTAGGTTTTGAAAATAAACAGTATAAAACTTACATTGGTTTAGGATATCATGCCACAACTTTGCCAGCTGTTATACAACGTAATATTTTTGAAAACCCAAGTTGGTATACTTCTTATACACCTTATCAAGCTGAAATCTCACAAGGTAGATTAGAAGCACTGTTAAATTTTCAAACTGTAGTTTGTGACCTTACCGGATTACCTTTATCAAACTCATCTTTACTTGATGAAGGTACCGCAGCTGCCGAAGCAATGATCATGCTTTATAATGGCAGAAGTCGATCTCAAAAAAAATCAGATGCAAATCAATTTTTTATTTCAGAAGAAGTCTTACCACAAACTATTGATATTTTAAAAACCCGATCTGCTCCAATTGGTATTGAATTGGTAATAGGAAATCATGACGAAATCAAATTTACAGATAAATTTTATGGCGCTATAGTTCAATATCCTGCTAAACATGGTGTAATTTATGACTATACGAAATTTATAGAAACAGCACATCAAAAAGAGATTAAAGTTATAGTTGCAGCAGATCTATTGAGTTTAGCCATATTGAAGTCACCTGCGGAAATGGGTGCAGATGTGGCTGTTGGTACTACGCAAAGGTTTGGTATTCCTCTTGGATTTGGCGGTCCTCATGCCGGATATTTTGCAACCCATGATGAGTTTAAAAGATTAATTCCGGGAAGAATAATTGGGGTAACAGTTGATGCTGATGAAAATCGTGCATTACGAATGGCTTTGCAAACTCGTGAGCAGCATATTAAGCGAGAAAGAGCAACTTCAAATATATGTACAGCTCAAGTTTTATTAGCTGTTATGGCAGGAATGTATGCTGTATATCATGGTGGTGATGGCGTAAAATATATTGCTCGTCAAATTCATTCATTAACTAATATTTTAAATGATGCCCTTTTAAAACTAGGCTTAAAACAATACAATAAAGCATTTTTTGACACCTTAAAAATCAAGGTAAGCAATTCTGAAAAAGTTAAAGCTTTGGCAGAAGAAAGCGAAGTAAATTTTCTTTATATCAATAAAAAAACCATAGGTATTTCTATTAATGAAACAACTACATTAAGTGATGTAGAACAAATTATTGATATATTAGCTCATGCTGAAAATTTATATTCATTTAAAATTACTGATTGTCCGGTAAGTTTATCTATTCCTAAGAAATTACAACGAACTTCAAGCTATTTAACTCACGAAGTATTTAAAAAGTATCATTCTGAAACTGAAATGATGCGTTATATCAAAAGGTTAGAGCGAAAAGATATTTCACTTACTGATTCTATGATTTCATTGGGATCATGTACTATGAAATTGAATGCAGCTACAGAAATGTTACCGTTAAGTATGAGTAACTGGAACTCAATTCACCCATTTGTTCCAGTAAAACAAGCGCAAGGATATCATAAAATGCTTAAAGGATTAGAAAATGATTTAAATGTTATTACTGGGTTTGCAGCAACTTCTTTACAACCAAATTCTGGTGCTCAAGGCGAGTATGCTGGTTTAATGGTTATTCGAGCTTATCATGAATCAAATGGAGAAGGACACAGAAATATATGCCTAATTCCTGCGTCGGCACATGGTACAAATCCTGCTTCAGCAGTTATGGCTGGTATGAAAGTTGTAGTTACCAAAACATCAGAAAATGGAAATATTGACGTAGATGATTTACGTGAAAAAGCCATCAAACACAAAGATTACCTTGCCGGATTAATGGTGACTTATCCTTCAACTCATGGTGTATTTGAATCTTCCATTCGAGAAATTACTAAAATTATACATAAAAACGGCGGACAGGTTTACATGGATGGAGCGAACATGAATGCCCAAGTTGGATTGACAAATCCAGCAAAAATTGGAGCAGATGTTTGTCATCTAAATTTACACAAAACTTTTGCTATTCCACATGGTGGTGGTGGCCCAGGTGTTGGCCCAATTTGTGTTGCAGAACATTTGGTTGAATTTTTACCATCAAACCCTATAGTTAAAACTGGTGGAACAAATGCTATTACAGCTGTTTCCGCTGCACCGTTTGGCTCTGCACTAGTTGATTTAATCTCTTATAGTTATATCAAAATGCTAGGAAGTGATGGATTAACCCAATCTACCATTACAGCAATTTTAAATGCTAACTATTTAAAAGCCAGATTAGAAAAACATTACAAAATTTTATACACTGGCGAACAAGGTTTTTCGGCTCATGAAATGATAGTTGATTTTAGAGAGTTTAAAGAAAAAGGAATTGAAGTTACTGATATTGCAAAACGATTGATGGATTATGGCTATCATGCACCTACTGTATCGTTTCCTGTTGCAGGCACTTTGATGATTGAACCAACTGAAAGTGAAAACAAAGAAGAGATTGATAAGTTTGCCAATGCTTTAATTCAAATTAAAAAAGAAATTGAAGCTTACGATAATGAAAATTCTGTTTTAAAAAATGCACCGCATACAGAAGCTATGTTAACAAATGATGAATGGAATTACCCATATACAAGAAAAGAAGCTGCATTTGCTTTAGATTTTGTTTCTGAAAATAAATATTGGCCAAGTGTAAGAAGAGTTAATGAAGCCTATGGCGATCGCCATTTGGTTTGTTCATGCATTCCAATAGAAGATTATATTGAAGAATAATACTTTTATTAGATATTGTAAATTGTATTTATTTAAAAAATTGTATTTTTGCATTTCTTAAAAATTAACTAAAAAAATGAAGAAAATAACCAAAGAAACCTATATCAATTGGTACAAAGACATGCTTTTTTGGAGAAAATTTGAAGACAAATTAGCAGCAGTTTATATCCAACAAAAAATTAGAGGTTTTTTACATTTATATAACGGACAAGAAGCTGTGCTAGCCGGAGCGCTTCATGCAATGATATTGGGTAAAGATAAGATGATTACAGCTTATAGAAATCATGTACAGCCAATTGGAATGGGTGTTGACCCTAAACGTATAATGGCAGAATTATATGGTAAAGAAACCGGTACCTCATTTGGTATGGGTGGCTCAATGCATATTTTTTCTAAAGAAAAAGGATTTTATGGCGGACATGGAATTGTTGGTGGTCAAATTCCTTTAGGTGCTGGTATTGCTTTTGCTGATAAGTACTTTAACAAAGGCGGAGTTACAATCACCTATTTTGGTGATGGTGCTGCTCGCCAAGGCTCTTTACACGAAACATTTAACATGGCTATGGCATGGAAATTACCTGTTGTATTTGTTGTTGAAAATAATGGATATGCCATGGGAACTTCAGTAGAAAGAACCGCTAACCATCCTGATATTTGGAAACTTGGTTTGGCCTATGAAATGCCCAGTGAACCGGTTGATGGTATGAATCCTGTAGCTGTGGCTAAAGCCATGGACAAAGCATTAAGCCATGCCAGAAAAGGAAACGGACCTTATTTTTTAGAAATGAAAACCTATAGATATAGAGGTCATTCTATGAGTGATGCACAAAAATATCGTACAAAGGATGAAGTTGCTGAATACAAAAAAATTGATCCAATATCACAAGTTTTAAAAGTAATTCAGGACAAAAAATATTTAACTGAAAAACAAATTAAAGCTATTAATGATGATGTAAAAGCAAAGGTTTTAGAATGTGAAAAATTTGCTGATGAATCACCATATCCTAAAGTGCAACAAATGTATGATATGGTTTATGAACAAGAAGATTATCCGTTTTTAAAACACAGGTTATAGTAAACAGTTAAACAAATAAACAATTAAACAATAATAAAGGATGGCAGAAATTATTAACATGCCCCGATTAAGTGATACTATGACTGAAGGAGTTGTAGCAAAATGGCTTAAAAAAGTTGGAGATAAAATTGAGGAAGGAGATATTCTTGCTGAAATTGAAACCGACAAAGCTACTATGGAATTTGAATCTTTTCATGAAGGCACTCTACTTCATATCGGTATCCAGGAAGGTGAAACTGCTAAAGTAGATTCATTATTGGCTATAATTGGTGAAAAAGGTGAAGATTTCAAGTCATTATTAGTAGAAAAAAGTTTACCATCAGATATGGAAGAAAATGCCAAGAATGAAATAAAAGAAAATGAAAATAAAAAAAATTCTGATACCCCTTTAAAAATTCCAGATGGAATTGAAATCATTACAATGCCAAGATTGAGTGATACCATGACAGAAGGTACTGTTGCAAAATGGTTAAAACAAGTTGGAGAAAAAGTTGAAGAAGGTGATATTTTAGCAGAAATAGAAACCGACAAAGCTACAATGGAATTTGAATCTTTTCATCAAGGTACACTATTGTATATTGGAATTAAGGAAGGAGAAACTGCTCAAGTAGATTCTATACTTGCGATTATTGGTGAAAAAGGTATAGATGTATCAAAAATAGCAGAATCTATAAAAAATACCGATGCTAGTAGTTCAACTTCTGATTTAAAAAAAGAAGTTATTACAACTCCTACTCTTGACAAAAAAGAAGAACCAACTACCGTTCAGACTGCACCAAAAACTTCTACTTCAAGTGGTAGAATCATTGTATCTCCTTTGGCAAAAAAATTAGCTGCTGAGAAAAATTTAAATTTACAACATATTCAAGGCTCTGGTGATGGAGGTAGAATAATTAAACGAGATATTGAAAATTATTCGGCATCAAGCACAATTTCTGCAACACCTTTTGTGCCTGCTGGTCAAGAGAGTTTTGAAGAAGTAAACAATTCTCAAATGAGAAAAGTTATTGCTCGTAGATTGGGAGAATCTAAATTTACAGCGCCCCATTATTATTTGAATGTTGAGTTTGATATGGATAATTCTATTGCGTTTAGAAATCAATACAACTCCATACCTGATACAAAAATTTCATTCAATGATATGATTGTAAAAGCAACCGCTTTGGCTTTAAAACAACATCCACAAGTTAATTCGCAATGGTTTGACGATAAAATTCGTAAAAATCATCATGTGCATATTGGAGTAGCTGTTGGAGTTGAAGATGGTTTATTAGTGCCTGTATTGAAATTTGCCGATGAACAAAATTTAACGCAAATTGGAGCTCAGGTAAAAGATTTTGCAAAAAGAGCCAGAGATAAAAAATTAGCATTGGATGAAATGGAAGGAAGTACATTTACAATTTCTAATTTAGGTATGTTTGGAATAACTGATTTTACATCTATTATAAATCAGCCAAATTCTGCAATATTATCTGTAGGTGCAATTGTTCAAAAACCAGTTGTAAAAGAGGGTAATATTGTTGTTGGAAATACAATGATATTAACTTTAGCTTGTGACCATAGAACTGTTGATGGTGTTACGGGATCATTATTCTTAGATACTCTAAAAGGATATATAGAAAATCCGGTTACTATGTTAGTTTAATACTTTAGCAAAAAAAATAGATATAAAAACCATTCGCCTTAGGTGGATGGTTTTTTTTATTGCTAATTTCTATTTGGACTTATGAACATATTCTAAATGTTACCGGTTCAAATGCTAATCTTGATGTAATTACTGATATTAATCCTGAACATTTTAATGATACATTCAAGATCAGTTTAAGGAAGGGAATTCTAAAAAGAACCATTTAAATTTATGTCCTTTATTTATTCCCATATCAAATCATTAAGTATCTTTACATATCAGCAAAAATCTAAATTATGTTAGAAAAGACTTTTGTTTCGTATCTTACTGAAAGTATTGTTGATAATTGGAAAATTACTGCACTTAATGATTATAAAGGGAAATCATTTACTTATGGTGAAGTAGGTAAATATATCATTCGTTTTCACAAATTATTTAAAAGCTTAGGGGTTCAACAAGGAGATAAAATTGCTGTCGTTGGTAAAAACTCAGCTCGTTGGGGTATTTTGTATATATCTATTGTAACCTATGGAGCAGTTGTTGTACCTATTCTTCCTGATTTTAAAGTAAGTGATCTAAAAAGAATTATAGATCATTCCGATTCAATTTTATTATTTACCAATGATAAAGTAATGGCTAATATAGATTGCGCCGAAGTGAAAAAATTACAAGGAGTAATAAAAATAAATGATTTTTCATTACTGAAATGTCATTCTGATAATTTGGTGAAAGCATACGAAGCTTCAGAACTTGGTAAAGCACTTAATCTTACTGATTATAGTCCAAAAGACTTGATTTTTCCTGATATTTCAAATGATAAACAGGCTGTGTTAAGTTATACTTCGGGTACAACCGGATTTACCAAAGGTGTAATGCTATCACACAATAGCTTAGCAGCAAATATTAGGTTTGCCCAAAATTATATGCCACTTAAATCAGGTGACAAAATTGTTTCTTTCTTACCACTTGCACATACTTTTGGTGCAGCATTTGAATTTTTATTCCCATTTACTCTGGGATGCCATATCACCATTCTAACAAAAACTCCTTCCCCGCAAATTATCATGAAAGCATTTCAGGAAATTAAACCATCACTGATTCTTTCTGTTCCCCTGGTAATCGAGAAAATATATAAAAACCAAATCCTACCTGAAATCAATAAGTGGTATATAAAATTGTTGCTGACCATTCCTGGGATTAATCAGGTAATTTTAAAGAAATTCAGGAATAAGCTGACTACTGTTTTTGGTGGTAAATTCCATGAAGTAATTATGGGTGGAGCAGCTTTAAACCATGAAGCTGAGGTCTTTTTCAGACGGATGAAATTCAAATATACTTTAGGGTATGGCATGACAGAATGTGGCCCATTGATTGGTTATAGTGGGTGGTTTGATATTCCACTTGGTTCATCAGGTAAAATAGTTGACACACTGGAAGTAAAAATTGTAAAAGAAACTCCTGAACAATTAACAGGTGAGATTTGTGTAAGAGGTGATAATGTGATGAATGGATATTACAAAAATGAAAAAGAAAGTCAAAAAGTAATTGACAAAGATGGCTGGTTTCATACTGGTGATCTAGGCTATGTTGATAAAGATGGATTTATCTTTATAAAAGGACGTAGCAAAAGTATGATACTAGGTTCCAATGGGAAAAATATTTACCCAGAAGAAATTGAATCAATGCTAAATAACCGCTATGCAGTTTCTGAATCACTGGTTGTACATCGTGATAATAAACTAGTCGCCCTTGTTTTTCCTTATGCCGAAATAATTAAAAAGAATAAGATTTCAAAAAGTGATTTGTTAAAACTTTTGAAACAGCACCAGAAGACAATAAACAATAAACTTCCAAAGTATATGAATATTTCTTCCATTGAAATACAAGCTGAAGAATTTGTAAAAACACCTAAGAAAAGTATCAAAAGATATTTGTATAAATAAGTCTCACTTAAAAAAAATAACCATTCACCTAAGGCGAATGGTTTTTAATACTGAGAGATTTCTATCTAAGTAAATTATTTATCTGCCTCAATAGCAAAAGCATCTAAAGGATCTTCAAATGCAATGAAAATAATACATGGTCCGGCATCACCACATCTGGCTGTATGCGGTTTTTTTGATGGACCGTATGCATAAGATCCCACCTTCATAATTTGAGTTGTTTCATCTTTATATGTTACTTCCAATTCACCAGATAATAAAATCATACGTTCCGGTGAATTATGCCAATGATTTGGAATAGCAGAATTAGCTTCTACTTTAAATAAAACATCTACATTATTTTTTGACGGATCACCGTGTAAAACAGCAATATTACAACCATCCGGCATAAAAGGAGGACATGGACCCCATTGTATATCAGCATCATTAATTGTTTTTACAACTGATTTTTCATAATCAATTGAATCACCTTTTTGGGCAAAAAGAGTAAATGATGTAAATAAAAGAAATATCATGACTACATTTTTAAATTTATTTTTCATAAATAATTTTTATTAAATTGGGTTAATTATTTTTTTTTGTATTTATCTGATTTGATAATCTTGGTTAAGACCAAACATTGTTTTGTGAAAACGCATATTACCTAGAGGAATTATATCATAAAACAATTATTATTAATTAGGTGGATGAATAGCTGCTTGTATATCACGACAAGCTCCTGATATATTTGGATCTGGACCAAATCCTGGTGGTGAATAAACAGGATTACATCCTCCTGATATAGTATGTATTTGATCATCAATCATACCCGGTTGTGCAGGGCCATGACTTCTTAACACAAGATGAACTTCAGCTTTTTGAGGATCCATTAATCCATATGAAGGGCCAAATGCTCCTAATGATCCAGAGATATCACCTACTTTTAATTCTGTAGAAAAATTACCTATTCCGCTGTTACCAACTATATGACCTGTAGCATATAAAACATCAATTTTAATATTAGCTGCATTTCCGAAATCAGGTTCTAGGCATGCTCCAGGAACTGCACAATTTTCCGGTTTATTCCATATCACCCACCATAAAGTGTATGCATTCCCAGGAATTAATCCTGAAGTTTGAAAGTTTACGGTTATTCCATTTTTACTCCTATGCAAAATTGAAGAACCTAAAACATCTCCTAGAAAAGGACTAAATACATCAACAGTTGATTTGTTGTTAGCACTCTTATTAAAACTTTCAATACCATCACTGGCACCATTTAATGAATCCTTATTACAGGAGAACGGGACCAAAATCATTATTAATAAGTAAAATTTGATTAAATTTTTCATAATTTTTAGTTTTTAAAGTTAATATTTGTAGTTTTTGTAATTATTTTTATCTAGGTTGATAATCCAGATCTAGCCCCAACATTCCTTTTGCCAATATTTCTCTGGTTAAATAACTATTTGAAGGATGAATTTTTCCTAATCTTGCATCACGGAATAAACGTTCAAATCCTGATTTTCTAGAAATTCCATAACCTCCCATTATATCCATGGCTCTATCTACAATTCTCCAGGAACCTTCTACAGCATGGCACTTAGTTGCAACTATTTTAACTCCCCATGCATGACCATAATCTTTACCTTCACTCCATTCACGAGTTGTAGTATCTAAATGAGGACCAATACCCTCTAATTCTAAAATCATTTCAGATACATCGTGCTGCATACCAGGATGATAAGCCATAGATGGTCGATCTAATGATATCGATTTTTTCTTTGGTAATGATTCTAAAACCATATCCACAACTCGCTGAGCTAATCCATAGTAAACATTTCCAAATCCCAATAAACCCCAGGCAAATATTCCAAGAATAAAACCATCCATTCCTTTAAATCCGGTTGGTAATTTTCTTACGATATATTTGTCCGGAATAAATACACCGTTTAATACAGTATCATCCGATCTGGTTGCTCGCATTCCCATCACATCATCCCATGTTTTTTTTATTTCATAATTTTCAGAATCCCTTGGCATATAGGCATGAATAACCATTGGGTTATCTGGATCACTATTATCTTGTCCGTGAAAACCTAAATAATCCCATACAGGTGTCAAGCTACCAAACATCTTATGCCCAGTGAATTTATAACCACCCTCAACTTTCTCAGCTTTACATGTAGAGTACAAAACAGGCGAATCATTTCCTGCTTCGCCATGTCCAGCTGCAAAAACTTTTCCTTTACCAGCTTCTTCCAATAACCATTCCATAGATTTATCACCGTTTCTCCACAGATCAGCTACTAAACCAGCCCAATACACATGCATATTTAAAGCAAGTGCAGTAGGTGCAGCATGATAAGCTAATTTTCTTGTTAATTCACCACATTCAGCCAATGACATACCATAGCCCCCAAATTCTTCCGGTACAGAAATCAATAGATATCCTGCAGCTTTCAATTCATCAAAATCTTCCTGAAAAAATAAATTGTTTGCATCATAATGAGCGGCTCTTTCCTGACAATTTTTAAATACTGTTTCTAAATTTTTTAAAAGTTCTTCTTTTGTTGTTAGTGTACCAATCATAATATTTAATTTTAAGATTAATTAATAATTTTTATATGTTCTAAGATTTCGGTTCTCATTATAATACAGAACTACTTATATTAATATCTGCATATTGCCATGCTTTATCAAACTCTTTTTTAATTTGTTTAGCTTCATTTTTTTTACCTTGTGCCATAAGACTTCTATATAAACCCATTAACGACCAACCATTTTGTCTTAAAACAGCTAAATCTTCTCTAAATACTTTTTCAGCTGCTTCATATTTTTGGGCTTTCAATAATAATGCGCCCAAATTTTGCCTTGTGGGAATATGCCAAGCTGCTGGTTCGGTATATGTTAAATTATCTTCATTAGAAACTGCATTTTTCAAATGCACAAAAGCACTAGAAAAATCTCCTTTTAAAGCAGCCAACTCTCCAGCAACTACTTCGTATGCAACCCTTGCAACAGAAGCTGTTGAATTATGTGCTGTTGCTATTAATTCTTCCAATTCTGGATCTTTTTTAAGTACTCCAATTGCATCTAATTCTTCTTGGGCTTCTTTTATGTTTCCTTTTCTTATAAATGCAATGCCTCTTGCATAATGACGAATAAGATTTAAGTGCTTAATATCAGCACTAGGACTAGGAATTGTTAAAATTTCATTCCATTTACCAAATCTTGTATAAGCCAATAATGGTGTTGATGCAAAATCTTGTAAGAAAGGTAACTCGACCAATTCTCCAACAGGAACTTTTTCAGCAGTCTTTTTTGCTGCATCAATGGCAATTTTACTATCTCCTAAAAGGCTAGCTGCAGACCATAAAAAATGAATATTATGAGGATAATATCCTAATGGATACATACCCTGTGAATAACATTGCGAAATATAATCTTCATCTGCTAAAATAGCTGCTTGATTTACTGTAACTGCATCTTTGTAACGACCTACACGTATGTATATGTGTGACGCCATATGTACAATATGACCTGCTGCAGGCATCAATCCACCTATTTTATCAGCACTTTCAATTGCCAAATCGGGCTTAGGTAATTCAACCATATGTATATAATAATGATGCGCTCCCGGATGATTAGGGTTTATATTTATAGCTCTTTCAAGTGCTGTTTTTGCTTTTTGAATATTTGGTGAAGGATTACCGGCACTATCCCAATAATTCCAAGGAACAGTATTCATTACTGCAGCAGCGTATAATGTTAGAATATCTGCATCTTGAGAATATTTTTCAGCAACTTTAGCCATTGCCTTCATATAGGCCATATTTAATACTGCAACATCTTTTGTAAGATCATCACTATACCTAAATGTTAATGCTTCAATTAAATCTTGTTCTTTAGGGGATGCTTTAAATGCTAAACTTTTTGCTTTTTGAACAGCATTATAATATATTCTTTTGCGTTCATCATCTGGAAGTGGATCATTGATATTAGGTCCTAAAGCATAAGCTTGACCCCAAAATGTCATAGCAGAATTAGGATCTAATCGTGAAGCTTCTAAAAATGACCTATGTGCTTCTGCATGATTAAAAGCGTAAGTAAGGTTTATACCTTGATTGAAAAAAATTTGAGCTTTTTTATTACTAGTGCTTATAGTAACATAATGAGTACCTAAATTTTCAAATAGAGGAGATATTTGTTTTGTAGAATCAATATCCTCTAATAAAAATTTAGTAGAGGTACATTTAATAAAATTCATGGCTATTTTTGGAGAAACATCCAACTTGTTATATGAAAGTTTAGTACTCATAAAATAAGCTAGTGTTAAAAAAATAGTTGAAATTAAAATTAAGTAAAGTTTTGTTTTCATGGCTTTGTAAAGCTTTAAAAATTTATATAATGTTTCTATTTTCTATAAATACCACTCTGAAGTTCAATCTTATTTTTTTCTAGACCTTCTAAAATATTTCCTAACTTCTTTTTTGTTGAATTACCCATCAATACATTCAAACCTAAATTTGGTTGACCATTTATTTTTATTTTTTCAAATAAATGAATCAAAAACTGTTTTGCCTTATAAGTTTGATCTGTTGTTTGTAATTTTTTAAATCCCAATTCCAAAAGAAGAGTATTTACCACCGAAATGGTTTCTAAAAAGCTGAGGGACGCATTATTAGCCCATGGGACAGGGTAAATAACACTCTCCTTGTTTTTTTGGAATATATCATAATATATAAGTATACCATCAACGGTTAAAACTCTGTTTATTTCAGAATAAAATTTTGTTTTATCTTGAATATTCATTTGCACATGCTGAGTCCATACTATATCAAAAGAACCATCTTCAAAAGGCAAGTTTAATGCATCAGCGTGAATAAATTTAGTTTTATCAACGAGACCGACTAATTCAGATAGTTTCTTAGCTGTTCTTATATATTCGTTACATATATCTATTCCTGTAACTTCACAATTATATACATCAGCAAGCATTCTACTTGGTCCACCTAGTGCGCAGCCAACATCTAATACTTTAGCATTATTAAGATAAATTTCTCGACTTAGTTCATTAGACACCTCAGCACCTCTTACATGGAATTCATCAATACCTGTTATATCCCTTCTGGACACATTATTTATATCAACTTCATTTTCCTTAAGTCTATAAAGAATCTCTTCAAACAATTCAGGATGGTAATATTGATTTTTAATAAGAGAATTTGAAATTTTCATATTTAATTATTACAAAATATTTACTTAACTATGAAGCCAAGTAATTTCATAACAATTTTAGAACAATACAAGATGAAGAACTTGTACCATTTTTTCAATTATTAGGAATAATTAGGACTTAGTAAAAAAACCTTGTACTATTATTGCATATATTAGAAAAAAAATAGAATAAAGTACTTATTATCTATTATTTAGATATTGCACTAGGTGCAAAGCCAAATTCTTCCTTAAAAGCACGGCTAAACCAAGAAGGATCATTAAAACCAACTTCATAAGCAATTTCTGAAATGGTTTTATCAGATGTTAATATCATTTCTTTTGCCTTTTGTAATCGAACAGATCTAATAAAAACAGCAGTAGATTTACCTGTAATAGCTTTTAATTTTCTATAAATTTGAGATTCACTTAAATGCATCTTGTGGGAAATATGTATAGATGATCCAAAAGAATGATTACTTATTTCTTTATGAATGATCGTTATTATTTTTTGAAGGAATTTTGTTTCGGGGTCTTCAACACGTTTTTTCAAAAGGTTACTCAAACTATCATTATTGATCTTTTGCATTATTTTCTTGCGCAATAAAACCAATTGATCTAAACGAGTGAGCAATTCTGCTTTTACAAAGGGTTTCGTCAAATATGCATCGGCACCACACGAAAGCCCGGTAAGTCTATCTTTAATAGCCACTTTAGCTGTAAGTAAAATAATAGGGATATGATCAGTTCGTTCATCAGATTTCAATGTTGAACAAACTTCAAAGCCATCCTTAATTGGCATCATTACGTCACAAATTATTATATCTGGAACTTTTTCAAAAGCCATTTCAATTCCAATTTCTCCATTAGCAGCATTAATTGTTTGATATTTACCCATTAAACATGTTTTCAAATAATGGGTTACATCTGCATTATCTTCAATAATTAAAGCTATTGGTAATTCCGATTTATCATTTGAAACCTGTTGAATATGTTCGTCTCCACTTGTAAAAACAAATAAATTTGGATCTAATTGTAATTGATCATCTTTGGTTTGGATAGTTTTATTGGTTATGGGAAGTTGTATTGTAAATTCACTACCTTTTCCAGATAAACTCTTCACTCCAATAGTTCCATTCATCAATTCTACAAATTCTTTGGTCAGTGCCAAACCAATTCCTGTACCCTCTCCTCTACGTGATGATGAATTATCTACTTGGTAAAATCGATTAAAAATATTGCTAATTTCATCTTTAGAAATACCCAAACCATTATCTTTTATTTTTAAAAAAAAGAATTTATTTTCGTTTTTAGATATTTGGTTAAGATGGACTATTATTTTTCCTCCAGATGAAGTAAATTTAATTGCATTAGAAAGCACATTTGAAATTATAGCAGATAACTTATTCGAATCAAAATCCATCATTAGCCGATCAACTTCAGAATAAACAGTGAGATTAATTTGTTTTTCTTGTGCTAAAGAATGAAAACTTTCACTCAGGTATTTTACAAATGGAATAACATCGGCTTGAGTCAATTGTAATTCCATATTTCCACTTTCCAGTTTAGATAGATCTAGCATTTCATTAACCAATCGCAATAAATTTTTACCATTGCGTTTTATCATTTCAAGTGAATGTTCTGTTTCTTTCAAATTCTTATTTTCAACATTTGAACTTAATGAGTCTGCCATACCGAGAATTATAGTAAGTGGAGTGCGAAATTCATGTGTAATATTGGTGTACAAACTATTTTTTAATTGGTTTACTTCCTTAAGTCGATTACTTTCTGCAATAGCTAATCTTTTTGAAAGTTGAAAACGGTAAAACCTATCAGCAAATGCAACTGCAATACCCAAATAAATAATATATGCCCACCAGGTTGCCCACCATGGTGGCAAAATTTGAAGATTCATTTCTAATGGGACTTGCTCCCATTCTTTCCCTCTAGAAAAACCATTAACTTGTAATGTATAACTTCCAGTTGGTAAATTCAAAAACTGAATTTCTGGATCTGTTAATATATTCCACTCTTTATCAGTAGGAAGAAGTTTGTATGCATATTCAACATTTTTATTTAAACGAAAATCAATAGATGAAAATTGTAAATAGAAAGGAAACTGATTATGCTTAAATTCTAGATGATCTGTTTTCAAAATTGATTGATCTAATAAACTATTAGAAGAATTATTTGGTTTGATTATTTGATCTTTTATTCGCAATTCTGAAAAATATATTGATTTTGATTGATCAATATTTTCTAGATCTTTAGGATCAAAATAAGTAATACCACCTATACCACCAATATAAATTATACCATCGGTATCCCGAAATTTTGCATGTGTATCAAATTCTTTACTTTGAATTCCATCTTCCAATCCGTAATGCATAAATTCTCTATTCTCAATATTAAATTTTACAATACCATCATTAGTGCAAGCCAAAGATTACCTTCTTCATCATCTTGAATACTGTAAACAACTGTATTTGGAAATTGATTTTGCTCAGTCCAAGATTCAAATTCATTATTATCCAAAAATAAATTAAGTCCATTACGTGTAGCTACCCAAATACGGTCTTGTATATCAATTAAAATATCATAAACTGAATTGTGTGAAAGTGGTTTCTTTTGATCTAAAGTTCTATAATAATTAGTAAAAACAGGATTACTGTAATTAGTACTATTAAAACTAAGCTTTGTTAGACCTCCTTGAGTTCCAATCCAAATATTGTTTTCTTTATC
>JAUWLK010000255.1 GCA_030613745.1 Flavobacteriaceae bacterium
CACTCACAAAATTGTGGATATAAGAACGTATAGCTGGTACAGTACTAAAAACACCTAATTTAGAGATTTTGTCTTCTGTTTTCGACCAATGAGGAATATAAAAGATCCACACCAATACAGCACCACTAAAGGCACCTGATATTTGTGCTGTGATATATCCTAATACTTTATTCCAAGGAAACTCTCCTGCAAAAGCAAAACCTATAGTTACAGCCGGATTGATATGAGCACCACTGATACTGCCCACAGCATAAATTGCAAAAGTAACACCAATACCCCAAGCTATAACTATTGTAAACCAACCGGCATTTTCTGCTTTTGAATTTTTTAATACAGCTCCTGCAACAACGCCACCACCAAATATAATAAGTAAAAAAGTTCCTATAAATTCTGCTAAATAAATTGACATAAAAATTTTGGTTATTGGTTGATCATGCCAAATTACAGATTATTTTTTATATATCTCAGATTCAGGGTAAAAAGCCAGCCATGCAAATGCAAAATGATTACTATGAGGTTCAATTTGTAATTGTTTTCCTTTTAGTTTTCCATCAAAACAGTACCCCGTAATATCCCAACTTGAATTGGTTTGGATATCTTTAAAAACTTTGTTTTCTTTTACAAATGTTAGTTCTTTAGTGTCTAGTTTACGATTATAAACAGCAATAGTTCCTATATCTTTTGATTCATTAATGTTTACTTGATCTAAAACAGATACTGTTCCCGATTGATGAAATAAAACAACTTTTTTAGATTTAAAAGTGTCATTTATAACACCTTTTTTTTCAATATCTGAAAATGTATAAACCTTGTATTTTCCATTATTTTCTATGTCAACAATTCGTTCCATAGGAGGTAAACGCTTGTCTATTTTGTCAGAATCAAAAAAGCGTTCGTAAGGTTTGGCATTTTCATTATCATAATTTTTATATGGATTTGTTCCATAATTTTTTTCAGATTCGACAAAGCCAGTTTTTTTTGACATGATTTCACCTTGTGGGTAACGATTAAAAAATTCCTCAACAGAGATAATTAATGAAGGTAAAATAGCCAATTCTTTTTTATCTAATTCACCTACTATGGCTACACCCATTAATTGTTGCCATAAAGTTTCGGTATTCCGATCAAGCATTACCATATCACTATTTCGCAGCATACCGGAAGGTTCAAACTCCATTAAATTTTCTTTTCCATTGTATACTAATTTTCGAAGGTAAACAATACCTGAATTACATAATGGACAATAAGTTACTAGAATTGGAACACCACTCAATACATCATTTGAAATCTCATGCATGGTTAAAATATTCAACGAATATGCTTTTGCTTTTCCATCAATTTCAATTGCAATTACTGGTTCTTTTGCAAAAAACATACTTAAACCCTTTTCTTTGCCTACAAAATTTGGAAAATCTAAAGTTGGAAAAGATCCTTTAGGTAACACAATTTGAATTTCTGATAGTTTAACAGAATGCTTGGTAATATCTGTTTTCCATTCAAATGGAATATTTTTTGGATTTTGTATTTGTGCTGATAATAACACGATATTGAA
The DNA here is from genome assembly GCA_030613745.1 of Flavobacteriaceae bacterium. Taxonomy (GTDB): domain Bacteria; phylum Bacteroidota; class Bacteroidia; order Flavobacteriales; family Flavobacteriaceae; genus Lutimonas. Next base: position 1,553 of record JAUWLK010000255.1, read on the forward strand.
AAGAAAAATTGAGGATAAAAAGTATTTATAGAACATAAGTAAAGGTTTAGTATTTATGACGAACATGTTGTAAAAACCTTTCCAAGGTATTAAAAAAAATAAGAACTAATTTCTGTCTTTTCTTTTTTTAGCTTGGTAGTAAAAAAAATAGGCTAAGGCAATTAAAAGAATAAATGGTAAGTAAGTACCAATTACAATACCGATTTCATAACCACTATCAGGAGCATTTTCAATTTTTTCTTTAATTTCTTCAACTTGAAGTAATAATAAAAGTGAGATTAAGTTCATTTTTTAAATTTTTGCAATGCATTTTTTGTGAATTCTGAAAGGACAAGATTTCCACTAATTTCAGCTCTTTCTATAAGTAAATCATCCCAATGATTGGTTTTTTGCCATAAAACTATTTTCATTTCCTTTAAAGCCTGTGGATTATAACTTGCTAATTTTTGAATTAAAATTTCAATGGCTTCATCCATTTCACGATTATTTTCAAAAACTCTGGAAAATAAACCTTTTTCTTTAGCCCAATAGGCTGTTTTCCAATTGGTAGCATCAATAGTTAATTCGCTTAAAGCAGAAACTCCAATCTTTCTTTCAACAGCTGGTGCAATAACAAAAGGACCAATACCAATACTAAATTCTGAAAGTTTTATACTAGCAGCTTCGGTAGCAAAACAATAATCAGTAGCTGCAATAATTCCAACACCACCACCAACAGCTTTACCTTGTACTCTACCAATAATTAATTTTGGGCATTTTCGCATTGCATTGATCAAATTGGCAAATCCTGAGAAAAAGTGTTTACCTTCTTCAATGTTTTTTATTTCAATAAGCTCATCAAAAGAAGCACCGGCACAAAATGCTTTTTCACCTTCACTTTGTAATAAAATAATATTTATTTCTTCATCTTCTCCTAATCTATTTATGGTATCAATTAACCGATTTAATAATTCGCTAGGAAATGAATTACTTGCAGAATGAAAAAATGTAACGGTTGCCACTTTATTTTGTTTGTGAGTGTAAATAGTTCCTTTGTTCATTCTAATTTGATTTTAAATGTCAAATATTAAATTATTTCAACCTATTCCATTTGCGATTACATTTCTATCAATCTTACGCATCAAACCTTGCAAAACTTTACCAGGTCCAATTTCAGTAAATTCTGTACCTCCATCTGCAATCATTTGTTGGATAGTTTGTGTCCACTTAACAGGAGCAGTTAGTTGGGCAATTAAATTTTCTTTTATTACAGCAGCATTATTTACAGCTTTGGCCGTAACATTTTGATAGATCGGACAAGCTGGTTTATTAAAAGTTGTATTTTCAATGGCAGCAGCTAACTCTTCTCTTGCCGGTTCCATTAAAGGCGAGTGAAATGCTCCGCCTACAGGTAAAACTAAAGCACGACGAGCACCTACTTCCTTTAATATTTCACAAGCATGGTCGATGGCTTTTATATCACCTGATATTACCAACTGACCCGGACAATTATAATTTGCAGCAACTACAACTCCGCCAACTTGATTACAAACTTCTTCTACAATTTTATCTTCTAATCCTAAAACAGCAGCCATAGTTGAAGGCTCTATTTCACAAGCTTTTTGCATTGCCAAAGCACGTTGTGAAACCAATTTGAGAGCTGATTCAAAATTTAAAACTCCATTGGCAACTAATGCAGAAAATTCTCCGAGTGAATGCCCAGCAACCATTTCAGGTTTAAAATCATCACCTAATGTTTTGGATAATATTACCGAGTGTAAAAAAATAGCTGGTTGCGTAACTTTGGTTTGTTTTAAATCTTCGGAGGTTCCCTCAAACATGATATCGGTAATGTTAAAACCTAAGATTGAATTTGCTTTGTTAAAATACTCTTGTGCTAATGTAGATTTTTCAAATAAGTCTGAACCCATTCCAGAGAATTGCGCTCCTTGACCAGGAAATAAATATGCATGCATAGCTTGTTGTGTATTTGGTTTACCCCGATATCTATCGGGAGTTGATTTGTTTAATCGTTTTACAAAAATAGGAGAATAAATATTAAAAGTTGAAAGTTGAAAGTAAAAAGTTAGTAAGATGTTTAAATTTAGAAAAAACTTACAAACTTTGATTTATTAAATACAGGTAAATATTTTTTTATATTTTAGTGCTATAACTAGTTAAATATGAATTTAAAAAATAGAAACCTTGCCT
>JAUWLK010000133.1 GCA_030613745.1 Flavobacteriaceae bacterium
ATCTGGAGAACCGGAAGTAATGAAGCAACTGAAATTAAATTTTATCAAGATGTTATGTTTGGAAACAAATATGTTAAAGCTGGGACTTATGTAATGTATACAATTCCGAATAAAAATTATTGGACTATTATATTAAATAAGCATACAGATACTTATGGTGCATTTTTTTACAATCCGAAAGATAATATTGCAAAAATAGAAGTGCCAATAAGTAAAGGTGAAATGATGGAAAATTTTACTATTGCTTTTTCAACCAAAAATTATGGCTCACAAATGGTATTAGCATGGGCAACAACCCGAGTAAAAATTCCATTATATATTGAAGAAAATTTAATTACTAAAATATAATTAGTATTATTAAAATTTGATTGTCAGTATAATAAAATTTTCTTCAAATTTTAAATTCTTGTAATTGTATTTGAAAATATAAATTGAAAGCGGATATTTTTTTGAGAAATAGGTTTATCTATAATTAGATAAACCTATTTTTATATTCTTTAATAAACAATATGCAGCTATCTTGCTTGCCAAACCATTTATATCTGTTTTTAGCAATAAAATCATAAACTAAGTCGCGAAGGCTTTTGGGTACAATTATAAAAATATATAATACGTTCCATAAAGGGTTTAATTTTCTTGCAATTCTTAAAGCAGCAGTTGATTTGTCATAAACCTTATTTTCCTCTATTAAAACAATAGATTGTATCTCAATTTTTTTACTATAAAACTGTAACAAAAGTTTTGTTGCGGCGTCTGATTGTAGAGATGCAAATAAAAATTGTTGTTTATTGTCTCTTTTAATGACAAATTGAACGGAGTTATTGCATAAATTACAAACACCGTCAAACAAAATAATTGATTTTTTAAAAGCAATACTCATTAGGCTAAAATACATAAAATGATTTTTATTCTTTTAACATTAGCTTAAGATATAATTTAATAAACGATTTTTATTTTTGAATAAATAAATTAACTAAATGATAAAACTTGAAAAACTTCACAAATCTTATCCAATAGGGAAAGATTCTCTACATGTGTTAAAGGGATTAGATTTACATATTAAAGAAGGAGAATTTGTGTCAATCATGGGATCTTCAGGTTCAGGGAAATCAACACTTTTAAATATAGTTGGTTTACTTGATGAACATGATGAGGGGAAATATTATTTAAACGGACAGTTAATTGAAAAATTAGATGAAAAAAAAGCTGCAATTCTTAGAAATAAATTTTTAGGTTTTGTATTTCAGTCGTTTAATTTGATTACATATAAAAATGCACTTGAAAATGTTGCTCTTCCTTTATATTATAAGGGAATTGGAAGAAAAGAACGTCAAAAAATTGCCTTAAAATTTTTAGATAAAGTTGGTTTAAAAGATAGAGCAGACCATTTACCGAGTGAACTTTCAGGAGGTGAAAAACAACGAGTTGCAATTGCACGTGCATTGGTTACTAATCCTAAAGTAGTACTGGCAGATGAGCCAACAGGTGCCTTAGATTCTACAACTTCTCATACAATAATGGAATTGTTAAAAGAGATAAACCGTGAAGGTATGACTGTATTTGTAATTACTCATGAAGAAGATATTGCTGCAGAAACTGATAGAATCGTTCGCCTTCTTGATGGTGTAATAATTAGTGATGTAAAAACAAATAAAAAAGCAACTGTGTAAGAACTGTATAAACTATGTTTTCTCTAGATCGTTGGATAGAAATTTTTCAAACATTAAATAAAAACAAGTTAAGAACTGTTCTTTCCGGGTTTACCATAGCGTTTGCCATTTTGCTATTTACTCTTTTATTTGGGGTTGGAAACGGCCTAAAACATACTTTTGAAAAACAATTTGCTGCTGATGCCCAAAATTCTGTATATATACGATCAGGTCAAACCACAAAACCTTATAAAGGACTGCAAAGTGGAAGAAAAATTCAGTTTAAAAATGATGATACAAAATTCATCAATTCAAAATTTGAAGATGAAATTCAATTTTTCAGTCCAAATATTGAACGTTTTAATGTATCTGCTGTATACAAAGGTGAGCAAAATAGATATACTGTAAGGGGTGTTTACCCAGATTATCAACCATTAGAATCAGCCGTAATTCAAGATGGAAGATTTTTAAGTGTATTGGATTTAAAAAGAAGGTCAAAAGTGATTGCTATTGGAAGGTTGGTAGAAAAGGACCTTTTTGGAAGCTTAAGTGCGATGGGTAAAAATATCAATTTGGATGGAATTGCCTATAAAGTAATAGGCGTATTTAATGACCCCGGAGGCGATGGAGATGAAAGGTTTATTTATACACCTTTCACTACTGCACAAGGAATGTATCGTGATAATGATGAATTAGATAGATTTGGTCTAACATTTAATCCAGAACTAAATGTAGATAAAGCAATGGCATTTTCAAATTTATTGACAAAAATGCTAAAAGAAAAACATAATGTTCATCCTAGAGACCAAGCTGCGATTAGAGTTTTTAATTATGCTGAAAGAACAAGAGGTGTACAACAATTTATGATGGTATTGAATGTAATCATACTTTTTATTGGTATTGGTACTTTGGTAGCAGGGATTATTGGGATTAGTAATATTATGGTTTACATTGTAAAAGAACGTAACAAAGAATTAGGAATAAGAAAAGCATTAGGTGCAACTCCAAAATCAATTATTGGAATGATAATGTTAGAATCTATTTTCGTTACAGCAGTAGCCGGTTATGCTGGTCTAATGATTGGTGTATTTACTTTAAAAGCATTAGGAAAAAGTTTAGAAGAATATGGAATTTTAAATCCAAGTGTTGAAACCTATGTGGTTGTAGGAGCAACGATAGTATTAATTATTGCAGGTACAATTGCAGGTTATATACCTGCAACAAGAGCTGCACGTATTAAACCAATTGAAGCTTTAAACGACGAATAGTTATAAAATTAAACAAATGAAGTTTTTATTTGATCAAGATACATGGCAAGAAATTTTTAGTAGTATTCGAAAAAATAAAATTCGTACTGCTATTACAATTATTGGTGTAATGTGGGGTATTTTTTTATTGGTAGTTTTATTGGGTGCTGCAAGAGGTGTTGAAAATAAGTTTAATAGTTTATTTGGTGATTTTGCAACCAATAGTGTGTTTATATGGGCACAACAAACAAGCAAACCATTTAAAGGATTTCAAGAAGGAAAATCTATATCACTTAAATTAGGAGATGTAGAAAAGATTAAAAATGAAATTGAAGGAATAGACTTGATAGCCCCCAGAAGTCAGTCAGGTGGATTAGTTGTACGTAAATTTTTGACAGGAAATTTTACTATATCAGGTGATTTTCCAGTACTTGATAAAATTCAAAATAAAAATTTAATTTACGGTCGGTTTATTAATGAAAATGATATTAAAGAAAAGAAAAAGGTTTGTGTTATAGAAGAAGAAGTTTACAAGCAACTTTTTGAAAAAGATGAGTTCCCTATTGGGGAATTAATAAGTATTAATAAGATAAATTATACTGTAGTAGGAATGTTTAAGGAAAGTGAAACTATCAGGCTTGGTGATAATATACATATTCCATTTACTACATTTCAGCAAGTGTATAATAGAGGTGACAAGATTAGTTGGATGATAATTACTGCTAATCCTGAGAGTGATATTATACAAATGGAAAAAGATGCAAAATTGATATTAAAGAATTTACACAAAGTGCACCCTGAAGATGAAAGAGCTTTTGGAGGAATGAATTTAGGAGATATGTTTTCTAAGATTACTGAATTCTTAACAGGTATGCAATTTTTAACATGGTTTGTGGGTATAGCTACATTAATTGCAGGTGTTTTTGCAATTGGTAACATATTGTTAATCACTGTAAAAGAGCGTACCAAAGAGATTGGAATAAGGCGCGCTTTAGGTGCTAAACCATGGGAAATAAAACGTCAAATTATATTAGAATCGGTATTTTTAACAAGTATTGCTGGTGCCTTAGGTATTATTTCTGGAGGCTTAGTTTTAATGTTAATTGATGTTACAATAGGTAATGGGCCAGATGCCGCTTTAAAAAATCCAACTGTAGATATCCCTGTGATTATTATCGCAGCTATAACATTGGTTGTACTAGGAACTTTAATAGGATTAATACCTGCCCACACAGCAGTTAGTATTAAACCAATTGAAGCATTAAGAGATGAATAATTAATAATCGAATAAATAAAAGAATAATGAAAAAAAAGTTAATTTTTGGAGGAATTGCTGTAGCATTAGTTGCTGTTTTAATTTGGTTTGGAAAGAAAAACAGTAAATCACCAGAAGAGTATGAGACAGAAAAGCCATTCAAAACTAATATTGTTCGAAAAACTGTAGCAACAGGTAAAGTTATACCTTTAGAAGAAGTAGAGATAAAACCACAAATTTCCGGTATAATTGATAAAATATTTGTTGAAGAAGGAGCAAAAGTTAATAAAGGTGATTTAATTGCAAAAGTTAGAGTAGTTCCCAATGAACAAGCTTTGATAGGAGCAAAGGGAAGAGTTAGCAACTCAAAGTTGCAATTAGAAAATGCTAAAATTGTATATAATAGAAATAAAAAATTATTTGATAGTGGAGTTATCTCAAGAAAAGAATTTGAAATTATTGAATTGACTTATAATCAAGCAAAACAAGACTTGCAAAATGCACAAAACGATTATCAAATTATTCGTAGAGGATATACAGGCTCTGGAGGCTCAGCTAATACAAACATACGAGCAACTACTTCAGGTATGGTTTTAGAAATTCCTGTAAAAGAAGGATATCAAGTGATTCAAAGTAATAATTTCAATGCTGGAACTACAATAGCTTCTATTGCCGATATGAGTAAAATGATCTTTGAAGGAAAAGTTGATGAAGCTGAAGTTGGAAAATTAGAATTGGGAATAAAAATTGAAGTAGTTTTAGGAGCAATTGAAAATAAAAAATTTCCGGCAAGGTTAAATTTTATTGCTCCAAAGGGAACCGAAGAAAATGGAGCTGTACAATTTAAAATAAAAGCTGATGTCACTTTAGATGAGGAATATTTTGTTAGAGCTGGTTATAGTGCTAATGCAGATATTGTTCTAGAAAAAAAGGATAGTGTATTATCTATAAAAGAATCCTTATTACAGTTTGATAAAAAAACTGAAAAACCATATGTTGAGGTAAAGACAAGTGATCAAGAATTTGAAAGAAAAGACATAAAATTAGGTATTTCAGATGGTATTAATGTTGAAATAGACTCTGGATTAACAGCAAATGATGAAATTAAAATTTGGAATAAAACTTCTAAAAAAGAGAAAAAGAAAGATGAAGATGAAAATGATGAATAAAAAAGAAATTTAAAATCTTTAAAAACCTGCTTTTGCAGGTTTTTTTTATATAATTTAAAAAAAATGATTTTTATCAATTGATTATTCAATTTTTTTGATGAAATTTATACATTATTAATTAAAATACTTTTTTGCCATGGAGATAAAACTAGTTTATTTAAGTGATTTGAAATTCAATTTAAAAATTTGGAAAAAAGAATTGAAATTTCATCTTAATGAAACAGAAAAATTTGAAAAAAAATTAGAAGATGTTGCCAAGCGGAATGTAGGTACTGATGCTATGATTCCTTTAGAAGGTTTTCAAAATAAAATGATTCGCGAAAAAGAAGTTATAGGTAGATTATTACAGCGTATTCGTGCGAAAATGAAAATTGTTGATAAAGTTGATTTAAGCGAAGAAATTGATGGAAGATTAAGAAATCAACAAACATCACTTAGAGATGATATGAAAATTTATATTAAACTTCACTATGAATTAAAAGAAGATTTAATGGACTATTTTTTAAGATGGTTGTAAAATGACAAAATGCATAAGTAAAAGGATACAGTTAATTAGCTGTATCCTTTTTTTTGCTAAATAGATTACCCAAAATATCATTTGCAGTATTTTTTAAAGCATCATTATTTGTTGATTTATCTGTAGAAGTAGAATCCTTTTTTTCATTATCATTTTTTAATAAATCGTTTAAAAGTGTATTGACTTTATCTTTGCCTTGATTTATCAATTTATCCTTTTGGTTATTTGCCACTTGTTTGCTTAAATTGGTGATTGCAGATTTTAAATCTGTTTTTATATTTGGACTACTAAATTTTCCAGAAATTAGTACACCAATAGGTACTTTAACCGTATTTTGTTCTTTATCATTAAGTTGTGATAGTAATTGAGAAGCTTCTTTGCCTAAATACTTTGCAGGCACACTAACCACTGCGTCATACAATAAAGAAGTATCAAATCCATGACTTCCTGAAATATCAATTTTTATATCTTCATATTTTAAGGTAAATGGTTTGAATACAACTTTTCCGTCTTTAAAACTTAAAGAAGCTTTTATATCATCAAGATTTAATTTTTGTAAATCTAAAAAGTCCATATTTTGCTCTAAACTTTGTAAAAGAGGTGATTTTTTTGTTGAAATAGTTGAAGATAATAATTCACCTAATAAATTTCCTGTTAAAGAATTTAAATCAGGTGTGAAATCATTATTTAAATTTCCTGATAAACTAATTTTTGAATTTAACTTTCCTTTTACGGCATTAGCAATAGGAGCAATGGCATTAAGTAAATCTAAGGTTTTGAATGATTCACTTATATTAAAGTTATTGATATCTAAATCCATTTTAAATGTTGAAACTTCTTCTTTGGTAGAAATGATTCCGCTAAAGCCTAAAGTTCCATCAAAAGCATTAGATTTCATATTTTTTAATTCAACTTTTTGATCTTTTATAATCAAAATTCCCGAAACATTTTTTAAAGTAATATTGTCATAAATAACGGTATTGGCTTTGGCGTCAATGGTACAATCTAAAAATATAGGTATTTTAATTTGTTTTTCTGAAGATGTGTTAGTTTTGTCATCATTTTCATTTTTCACTTCAGAAACCATAAAATCATTAACTGAAAAGGTATTGGAAAAAGTAGTGAATATACCTTCAATATTTTCATCATTAAATAAAAAGCCAAGTAAATTGTTAATCTTTCCAGATACTTTAAGGTCTGTTTTCCCTAGTTGAGCATCAAATTCATTTAAAACAACTGTTTTAGGGTTAAATATAATTGCAGTTTTTGTTATTTTTAAAGGATTGCTGAGTTCGGTAGAAATATATTCAAAATTGGTTAATTTTAAACTTCCTAAAGTTTTAGTGTTTTGGTATTGTCCATTTTCAATGGAATTCATATCAAAACTTGTACTAACATCCATATTTAAAATTCCTTTTAAATTTTTTACAGATTCAGCAGGATAAACTTTTTCTCCTCCAACGTTAATGATATCAGAATTTCTGCCTAAAATTTTTATA
>JAUWLK010000220.1 GCA_030613745.1 Flavobacteriaceae bacterium
TATTTTGCGGAAGGTGACGAACAACGTATGATGTTAATGGGGTTAAAGCGTTTTACAAAATATACAAACATGCCTAACGCTATTGCATTACGTAAAGCTATTGCCGAACAAGTAATAGAAGAAAATAAATATTGTTTTTAACGTCTGACCTAACAGTATTTAATAAAAATCCCGTAATCCCGATAGCTATCGGGAGCGGGATTTTTATTATAATTTAAAACTAAGTTAATATTTTATTTTACAGCATTATAGGCATTTACTCTTCCTTTACCGTAATAATCATCATTACCAGGTTTTCCTAAATCATCTGCTGAAGATCTTAGAGCAGCTTCAACTTGAGCAGGTTTCATTGACCCACCATTTTTCCCTATAATCAACGCAGCAACACCAGTTGCATGTGGTGCAGCCATACTTGTTCCAACAGACCAATACCAACCACCATTACCAGTACTGAAAACAAAGTCAAACAACCAACATGGTCTAGTTATACCTGCAACGGTACAATTTTCATTTCCAGGATAAACATAATCTCCACCGGGAGCAGCGAAATCAATAACGGATTGACCATAATTTGAATATGACGCAAAAAAATCAAGACTTGCAGATGGTGGATCTGCAACCCACCCACTAGGAGCCGTTGCCGATATTGAAATTGCATGAGCAACCCCTGAAGGTAAGTGTATTAAATCAGCACTATGGTCATAATCAGTTGATTCGTTTCCTGCAGAAGTAATAACTGTTGTACCTTTTTGATAAGCATAAGTTATTGCTCTACTATAAATATTTTTATACCATGCAGCATCATTAGCAGTATAACCTTCACCTCCACTTTTATAAAAGGTTGATCCAATACTCATGTTAATAACATCTACATCAACCGAAGCAGCGTAAATTATACCGTTAAGAATATCAAACAAACTACCATAACCTTCATCATATAGAACTTTAATTAAAACTAATTCAGCTTCTGGAGCAACACCAATAGTACCAAATGCATTATCAGCAGCAGCTATTGTACCAGCTGTATGAGTACCATGGCTAAATGCATCAAGAAGAGAATATTGTAAACCTTGACCAGTAAAATCCATACTTAAATTAGAAATATTAGGAGCTAGATCAGGGTGATTAAGGTCAAAACCTGTATCAAGTACACCAACTTTTACACCAGCACCTCTATAACCGGCATTCCATGCTTCCGGTGCATCAATTGCATCATGACCCCACTGTAAATCAAAAAAGAAATCGTCATCACCGCTTATTGGCGGACTACCATAATCTGCTTCAATACTTTCCTTTTTTTCATTTGGATCAAGCCATTGAACAGATAGATTGGGTACAACTGCTCCTACTCCTTTTATTTTAGACGCATTAGCTGTAAAATCTATATCGTCAGATTGAACAACTACAATACCAATTTCAGGAATAGTGTTAATTACATTTCCAATTTTACCAAGTGACTTTTCTAATTCTTTTGATAATTTTTCAGTTTTAGAAATAACCATAAAAGAGTTGTTACTTGAAGAATTTTTGTTTAAAATAACTGATTCTTCTAATGTTTCAATTTCTACTATTGAATCTGTTTGACAAGAAACAAAAAACATTAGTGAAAGAATACTTAATGAAATAATTTTTTTCATAAAATTTTTAATTTTTAGGGGTTAATAAATTTTTATTAAAAATACAATATTATTTTTAAAATATTGTTTTAATATTTCTTAGTAGTTTTTAATTATTAAAGTTAACCTATAAAAAAAATATTTTTATCTTTGTTATCAAATAGCTTAAATTTTTTATTGATGCATTTAAAAATTATTCCCTCATTTTTAATGCTTTTTGTGAGTGCCTTAACTTTTTCACAAGAAGCAACCGAAATATATTTATTTGATTTGGTCAAGTCTGATAGTACTTTTATTATTAGTAATCCAAAAAATATTTCCCTAAATGAAGGCTATGATAATCAACCAAGTTTTACCGAAGATGGTACTGCAATTTTATTTTCTTCCTCGAGAAAAGGACAAACTGATATAGCCAGATATGATATTTTAGGTGATTACAGAAACTGGATCACCAATACAGATGCTAATGAATATTCACCAACTTCCTATCCCAATAAAAAGAAATACTTCACTTGTGTTAGACTTGAACAAGACGGTGAGCAATTATTGTATAAATATTCTTATAAAAAGAAAGAACCTGTGGTATTAATACCTAATTTAAAAGTAGGATACTATGTTTGGTTTAATAATAAAAGTTTGGTTTCATTTGTTTTAGGAGAAATTGAAACATTACAAGTATCTAATTTTAAATTTAAAATTAAATATCCTATTCAAGAAAATATTGGTAGATCAATAAATAAAGTTCCTTCTTCAATATCTTTCGGGAATGAATTAATTAGTTTTATAAGTAAAAGTCATGAGGTTTCTGAAATATATATAATAAACCCAGTTTCAAGTGAAACAAAATACCTTGTTGATGCAATTGAAGGATCAGAAGATTTTACATGGACTCTTGATGGAACAATTTTGATGGGAAAAGACAATAAAATATTCAAATTCAAAACCGGAGAAGATAAAAATTGGTCACCTATTGTAATTGAAAGTGAATTACCTATTCAAAACATAACTCGATTAGTTGTAAGCCCTGATGGTAAAAAAATTGCTATAGTGGTTAAAGAAGAACTCAAGTAATTGATTAAACTACACACTTCTATGCAAGAAAATAAATTCCATATAGGAGATCATGTCGCTTTTATTAATGATACCGTTAAAGGTATAATTACCAAAATTAATGGTAAAATAATTACTATAAAATGTGATGATGGATTTGAATATGAGTGCTTTGCAAATGAAATAGTTACTACAGGTGATTTGCATTCTTTTTTTAGCAATAATAACCATATTGAGTTTTTAAAAGAAAACCAATCTGAAACGAAAATTAATTTACCTATAAAATCTTTACGTAAAAATAGAATTCCTCCAATGGAGGTAGATTTACACATTCACCAAATAGTCAAAACAACTAAAGGTATGACAAATTTTGACATGCTTAATTTACAGCTTGATACAGCAAAGCGACAATTAAAATTTGCCATGAGTAAAAAAATTCAAAAAGTTGTTTTTATTCACGGTATAGGTGATGGAGTGTTAATGAATGAATTACATTTTTTATTAAAAAAATATCCAGTTGAATTTTATGAAGCTTCCTATAATAATTATGGTCAGGGTGCTACTGAAGTATATATTTATCAAAATTCAAAAAAATAAACAACTAATTAATAACGTATTATTTCAATTTTCAACTACTGTTTCAAAAGTTCCGTAAAGGTAAGTATCATTAAAAATAAGTGATTCATCGCCACTTTTTAATACTACATCTTTTAATAAAATAATATGCTCCCAAGCATTAATTGTTATACCATCATCATCATAAACAGGTTTGTTTTCAACTAGAATTGTACCCGATTCGCCACGCCAATCTTTAAGAACTTTTGGTTCACTTGGAGGAACTACAGAACAAAAATAACTATCAGTCACCTCAGTATTAAAAACCCTATCTGTTACTGTATAAGATCCTGTTTTTGTCACACTAACAGGTAGAACAGGAATAGAATCATTTTTAATTTGATTATCCGTTAAAGTCACCATTAAAACTTCTTTATGCCCATTTGTACTTAGCCGATATAAAGTAAACTCTCCACAAACATTTATAGTTTCTTCAAACTCAAAACTGGCAATATCTAAATTCCCATCATTACAAGAAAATGTAGATACAATAAAAAATAATATAAATATTTTTTTCATCTAAGTTATTTTGAATCACAAAAATAAAAGTTTTACTTAATTAAGTGCTATTTTAATTAATTAATTTATTGCTTATGGTACATTATAAAATCCTTTATATATTCGCATAACAATATTATTTTATTTTTTATGCAAAATATTTATTTTGACAATGCGGCTACTACTCCAATTGATCGTGAAGTAATTCAAATAATCACTAAAACCATGATTGAAACTTTTGGTAACCCCTCTTCCACCCATCAATTTGGCAGAAAAGCAAAGTCCTTGGTTGAATATTCAAGAAAGTCTATTGCTAAAACATTAAACTGTTCAGCAAGTGATATTGTATTTACTGCGGGAGGAAGCGAAGCAGATAATCTTATTTTAAGAAATGCAATAACAAATTTAAATATTAAAAGAATCATCACTTCAAAAATTGAACATCATGCTGTTTTACATACTATTCAATCTTTAGAAAAAGAATTCTCTATACAAATTGATTAT
>JAUWLK010000241.1 GCA_030613745.1 Flavobacteriaceae bacterium
TAATTTTTCTTGTAAAACTTCTTCATCATAAATAGTTTCATAAGGAATTTCGGCATACTGTAAAACTAAAGTAACCGCATCATCCCATGGTTGCTTGCTTTTTGGAGAATAGACAGCTATTTTTGGAGCCTTTTCTAAAATAATTGCTTCCATATTTTTAGATGGACTAGCAATTTCTTCTAAAATTTTCAAAGCTTCAGCATCTGAAATCACTTCATAGCTCACTCCTCGAATAGTACACTCATTTCTAAAATCATCTGTATTTTCCAATAAAAAAGAACCTCCTCTATAATTGAGTAACCATTTTACTTTTTGTCCTTTTTGTAAAGAATAGTATGTAATTCCATAAGCTTTTAAATGATTTTTTTGAAAAATATCATCCATAGGAATTAACAAAAAAGAAGCAAAAGTTGAATGTGAAAGTAAGGATACAAATAATAATATAATACAGTTTTTCAATTTCATTTTGATTAATAGTTAATTACCTAAAATAATACTAAAACAAACCATTAACTGACAACTATCAACCAAATACTGCAACAATATTAAAACGGAACATCTTCATCATCATCCATTTTACCAAAGGCATCACTTGTACTTGTAAAATTACCAGGAGTGACATTTTCCTGATTCATTGAAGATTGGAATTCGGTTTCAAACCCTTCGTCTAAATCTGTAAATCTTGCTAATCTTCCTTCAAATCGCAATTTGATATTTTCTAATCCTCCATTACGATGTTTGGCAATTATAAATTCTGCCTGACCTTCACATGGAGAACGTTCCTCATCATCCCATTCGGTTAAACCATAATAATCAGGGCGATAAATAAAAGAAACTATATCTGCATCTTGTTCAATAGCACCAGATTCACGTAAATCAGATAATAATGGGCGTTTACTTCCTCCTCTTGTTTCCACGGCACGTGATAATTGAGATAAAGCAATAACAGGAACATTTAATTCTTTAGCCAAAGCTTTTAAATTTCGAGAAATTGTTGATATTTCTTGTTCTCGATTACCAATGCTTTTGGTGCTAGAACCTGCTGTCATCAATTGTAAATAGTCAATAATTATAATCTTTACACCGTGTTGCGATACTAATCGTCGTGATTTAGCTCTTAAATCAAATACCGATAAAGATGGTGTATCATCAATAAAAATCGGAGCATTTGATAAATTTTTAACTTTAGCACTTAAAGCTTCCCACTCATAAGTCTCTAAGTTCCCTTTTCTTAATTTTTCTGATGAAATTCCAGTTTCACTTGATATCATACGGGTAATCAATTGTATGGATGACATCTCTAATGAAAATATTGCTACTGGTATATCAAATTTAATAGAAATATTTTGAGCCATTGACATTACAAAAGCAGTTTTACCCATACCAGGACGAGCGGCAATTATAATCAAATCAGAAGGTTGCCAACCTGAAGTTAAATTATCTAACTTTGAAAATCCTGAAGCAATACCACTCATTCCTTCTGAATTTGATATTTCTTCAATTTTTTTAAGTGCCTGACTTACTAAATTACCGGCAGCTTCCGAACTTTTCTTTAAATTCCCTTGAGTTATATCAAATAATTTTGTTTCAGCTTCATCTAACAAATCAAATACATCAACTGTTTCATCATATGAATTAGTGATAATCTCACTTGAAATAGAAATCAAACGACGTTGTATAAATTTTTGCAAAATAATTCTTGCATGAAATTCAATATGTGCAGCTGATGATACTTTTTGACTTAAATTAATAAGATAAAAATCACCGCCTACTGACTCTAATCTTTCGTCTTTTCGCAATTGATTGGATATAGTTAATAAATCAATAGGTTCTGAATTTTCAAAAAGTTTAAAAATGGCATTGTAAATATATTGGTGGGCAGGTTTATAAAAAACATCTGCATGAATAATATCAATTACATCATCAACACCTTTTTTATCAATCATCATTGCTCCTAAAACAGCCTCTTCCAATTCAACCGCTTGAGGTGGAATTTTCCCTTGTTCAAGACTTATAACGGTGCCTTTATTTTTATTTTTCGGATTAAATGACCTTGCTGTTTCCATGTGACAAATGTACTTTTTTACAAATGCAAAAGTATTTTTTTTTACTGATTTAAATTAACAAAAAATGTTAACAAGATGAATATTGTTAATAAAAATTACGTAAATTAATTTAACTTTTTTATTTACAACATATTATCTTTATAAAATAAGAAATAAAACTTAATTAAATTAAATATTTAACAAATTGTTTTTGTTGTTTATAATTTGTTTTTTTGTTTAATAATTTAAACAATGTATAAAGAAAAAAGAAATAAAATACTTACTATTTTTCTTTTTGTCCAAATAGGACTTGTTTTTTTACTTTCAAAATTCCCATTATTTATTGATCAAATATATTCTAATGGTATTTATTTATACTTAAGTACTTTTTTTAGAACTATTTTTGGATGGATTCCCTTTTCAGTTGGAGATATCATTTATTTTATACTTATTATTCTTATTATCAAGTTTTTGATAGGTATTTTTAAACAAAAATTAAAAAATAAAAAGCAAATTGTTTATCAAATTTTTGCAAGCTTTTCTGTCTTTTATTTTTTCTTTTACTTTTTTTGGGGACTGAATTATTCACGACCTCAAATAACAGAATCATTACAACTTAAAAACGATGAATACAATATTGAAAAATTAAAATCTTTAACTAATAAATTAATCTATAAAATCAAAGATCTTCAATTTCAATTAACGGGTAATGATACTTTAGCGGTTATAATTCCTTATTCTAAAAAAGAAATCATAAATAAAACAAAAATAGGTTATCAAAATTTAAGTATTACTTTTAAACAATTTCAATACAAACCAAGTTCTTTAAAAAAATCTTTGTTTAGTTTGCCTTTAACCTATATGGGATTCTCAGGCTATTTTAATCCCCTTACCGGAGAAGCCCAAGTTGATTATTTAATACCTAAAATTAATTTACCGATGACCTGCTCTCATGAAGTTGCTCATCAATTGGGAATAGCCTCAGAAAGTGAAGCAAATTTTATAGGTTTTTTAGCTGCAAGTTATCACGATGATAAATATTTTCAATATTCCGCATATTTAACTGCCTTAAATTATGCTTTGTTTGATATCTATAGATTAGATAATGAACTTTATCAAAAGTATGTATTAGAAATTCCTTTAGGAGTTAAAAAAAACATGAACGAAACCAAAGAATTCTGGAAAAAATACCAAAATCCTGCAGAACCTTTATTTAAATATTTTTACGATAATTATCTGAAATACAACCAACAAGAAGATGGTCTTAAAAGCTATAACAAAATGGTTGACCTGCTAATTGCATATGAAAAAAAATACTCTTTAAAGTAAATATCATATATTTGGACAACTAACTAAAAAATATATCATATGAAACACTTAATTACATTTTTCTTTGTGTTGAATACTTTACTGATATCGGCACAAGAATATTTTCCTAAAAATGATGGAGTAAAAACCTCTAACACCAATTTTACTGCTTTTATTAATGCGAAAATTTATGTATCGCCAACTCAGATATTTGAAAAAGGAACTTTACTTATTAGAAATGGGAAAGTAGTAAGCTCAGGTAGTAAAGTAAATCTGCCTAAAAACACTATAATTATTGATTTAGCAGGTAAAACAATTTATCCTTCTTTTATTGATGTTTTCTCCAATTTCGGAATTGATTTACCTAAATCAAAACCTATGAGTTTTCGAAATCCGCAATACGATAGCAAACGAAAAGGATATTATTGGAATGAACATATCATGCCTGAAACCAAGGCTATTTCAAAATTTAATTACGATAAGAAAAAAGCTAAAGAATTATTAAGCGCTGGTTTTGGAATAGTAAATACTCATATACAAGATGGTATTGTGAG
>JAUWLK010000131.1 GCA_030613745.1 Flavobacteriaceae bacterium
GTAGGAGATAAGTTAAGTTCTTTATTTAAAAATGATAGAGAAGAGTTTGAGAAAAAATGGAATGATATAAAAATTGTTATTGAGTATGGAATGCTTTCTGAGCCTAAATTCTTTGAAAAAGCACAAAAATTCGCACTATATCCAACAACAAAAAATAAGTATTTTACTTTTGAAGAATTAAAAGAAAAAGTAAAACCATCTCAAACTGATAAAGATGGCAATTTGGTTATTCTTTACGCATCAAATGCCGATGATCAGCATAGCTTTATTGAAGAAGCAGAAGCCAAAGGCTATGAAGTATTATTATTAGATTCGCCAATAATTTCACATTTGATACAAAAAATAGAAGGTGAAAATTCTGAATTATCAGATAAAAATCAGCCAGTTAAGTTTGCTAGAGTTGATGCTGATTCTATGGATAAATTGATACCAAAAGAGGAAGATCAAATTTCTAAATTAAATGATGATGATCAAGAAAAGTTAAAAACTTACATTGAAGAAATTGTTCCTAAAGAAAAATATACTGTTCAATTAGAAGCAATGGATTCAAAATCAAATCCTTTTATTATTACCCAACCTGAGTTTATGCGTCGTATGAAAGAAATGCAGCAAACCGGAGGAGGTGGTATGATGGGAATGGGTAATTTTCCTGAAATGTATAATTTGGTAGTAAATACCAATAGTGATTTAATGCAAAAAATATTAAAAGCTAAAGGAAAACGATCAGAATATATAAATCAGGCATTAGATTTAGCCAGATTGTCACAAAATCTTTTACAAGGTAAAGAAATGACTGAATTTATCAAACGCAGTTATGATTTGATGAACAATTAACATAATTAAGAAAATTAGTATGAAATGTAAAAACCTCGATTCTCATCGAGGTTTTTTAAATTGTAAGGTCTTATATATCCCGATAACTTTCAGGAGATAATTATTAAATGTATTTATTCTATAGGAAAATCAAAATAAGTATCAGGAAAAGGCTCATTTTTTAAAGTAAAATGCCACCATTCTTTTTCGTATGATTTAAAGCCATGCTTTTCCATACGACGCTTTAAAAGTAAACGTAATGCTCTTTGGTTTTTAGTGATTTTTGTATATTCAACATTTGATCTTTCATCAAATAAATCATAAGGACTCCCCATGTTTAGTATATGACGGGTTTTTAGTGAAACTATAGTCAAATCTACAGTACTTCCTCTGCTGTGTCCTGATTTTACAGATATATACCCTTCAGAAAATAAATCTTTTTTATCAATATTAGGATAAAATTGAATTTTCATTAATGTATCATCTTTATCATTAGCCCAGCGAACAAAGTGTTCAGTAGCTTGTTGTGGTCTATATGCATCAAAAATTAATAAACCAAATCCAATTCTTTCTAATTCATCTTGCACTTTTTTTAAAGCAATTGCTGCTTCTTTAGATAGAATTAATTTTGGAGCATTATATCCATCAATAGGTTTTCCAATAAAATTATTTGATCCAAAATACCTTATATCTGATCTTAGATTAGGTATAAAATCTTTTAAATAGACAAAATCTTTATTTAAAGGAGGTATTCCGGTGGGTTTATCACTAAAAGTTGTAAAACTTAATAATGAAAATAAAATAATGGTTTTTATTACTGTATTCAATTTCATATTGTTATTATTAGGCATATGCTTGTTTTAAAACGATAAATAATAAAATTTATTACGTAATGAGTTAAAATAATTTGACTAGAGTTTATAAGTAGGAAGTTTAAATATATTTATGAATTGTTGAAGAAGGTATTTTTATTCAATAATATATTTTATCACTTATTGATTGTAGTAGAATAGAAATTACAATAATTGAAAATTAATAAATTAGAATTATATAAAATCTTGAAAAAGTGAGCCAAAAGTATTTGTAGAAATTATATCAATATTATTAGTATATGTCATTTAGTACTTTAGCCAATCTAATACCAGCTTTTTGTAATTGTGCACGAACAGTTCCAAAATGATCATAAGAATATTTATAACCCAATTTTTCTCCTATTTTAGCAGAATTGTAGACTTTTTTTGCTAAATTTTGAGTTTCATAAGTCCAATCTAATATAGTTCCTTTTTGGATAGAATGGATTTGTTCTTTACTTAAAATTCTTGCATTAGATGCGAGTTCGATATAACTCATATTCCATGATTCGATCATGTTTGAGTCCCAAACTCTATGTAAATTAGTTCCTTTATTATGCCATCTTACTTGTATGTCATTACCTCCTTTATCTTCACCTCTTCCTGCGTGTAATGGTTGATGTAAATCTCCTATTAAATGCACTAATAATTTTAAATAAAAGGTTTTATCTGCTTGGCTTGAATTTGGATTTTTTAAAATAGTTATACAGTAGTTTATACCCATAACAATATCTCCTTTAGGGTTTTTATCAGAATCTTTATATTCTGTATCAAAAGGAAAATTAACATAATGCCAGGTATTAAATTTTCTATACCTACTATCAGATTTGATCTCATCACCAAAAGTTGAAACAAAAGCTAAACTTTCACCTTGTAATAATTTATGAATTTGTTTTTTTGTCTTTTTAGTCAAGTACTTTTCAGCAATTTCACCTGTAGTTCTGTGACCTGTTGGTCCCCAATTTGGATTTTTATTTGCATTGATTTGAAAAGAAGTAAATAATATAAAAAAAGTAAATAATAATTGTTTAAACATGTTGCCTATTTTAAAAAACAAATGTATAAAAAAGAGAGTTAGTTAATGTAACAAAACTCTCTTTTAATGTGAAATATAATATATTAATGCTCGTTCATTCGAAAATCAGGATATGCACTCATGCCATGTTCATATAGATCTAATCCTTCAACTTCTTCTTTTTCAGATACTCTTATTCCAATAGTTTTCTTTAGTGTGAATAGAATAATAAATGAAGTTGTAACACAAAAAGCTCCAATGGCAAGTATTCCAATAACTTGGTGTCCCAATTGGCCTAATCCTGCCTTGTCTCCAAAAAGACCTACTGCTAGTGTTCCCCAAATACCACAAACTAAATGCACAGCAATAGCTCCAACAGGATCATCTAGTTTAAGTTTGTCAAGTGCCATTACAGCTAATACAATTAGAACACCAGCTATTAATCCAATCCAAATAGCATCGGTAACACTCATTAAATCGGCACCTGCAGTAATCCCAACCAAACCAGCCAAAATACCATTAAGCACCATGGTTATGTCATAGGATTTAAAAAGCGCATAAGAAGTAAAAAATGCGCTCATTGCACCAGCAGCCGCAGCCAAACATGTGGTAACTAAAACGAGTGAAACAGAGCCAGCATCTGCACTTAAAACAGATCCTCCATTAAATCCAAACCATCCAAACCAAAGTAAAAACACACCGATAAAGGCCAAAGGTATATTGTGACCTTCAATTGCTTTTGAGCCTCCATTATATTTGCCAATTCTTGGGCCTAATAGTATTACTGCAATTAAAGCAGCCCATCCGCCTACACTGTGTACGAGAGTTGATCCAGCAAAGTCATAAAAACCAAGTTCATCTAAGAACCCACCTCCCCATTTCCACATACCTGTGATTGGGTATACCAATCCTACATAAATAACAGAGAAAATTAAAAAAGCATTCAGTTTAATTCTTTCAGCCACTGCCCCTGATACAATGGTTGCAGCAGTTGCAGCAAACATTGCCTGGAACAAAAAGTCGGTCCAGTAAGTATATCCTTCACTATATTCCGGAGTTAAACCATTTTCAGGTAGGCTTATTCCAAAACCTGCAAAGCCAAAAATATCTCCAGCAAATTCTGCTCCCGGATACATAAGGTTAAATCCTAAGAGAGTGTAAGTTAGTAAGCCGATAGATACGATCATTACATTTTTAAATAAAATATTGATTGTATTTTTTGATCTTGTAAGCCCTGCTTCTAAGGATCCAAAACCTAAATGCATGATAAATACCAAAAAAATTGATATCATCATCCATACATTATTAATTGTAAACATTTCCATAATTATATTTTTTGATTTTATTAGTTTATTTTAAGGTTTTCTCTCCATTCTCACCCGTTCTTATTCTATAGGCATCTGTTATTTCATATACAAATATTTTTCCATCACCAATATCTCCGGTTCTTGCAGCTTTTAAAACAGCATCAATGGTAGGTTGTACAAAATCATCATTTACAACGATGGATAATAATCGACGTTGAATATCACTGGTGCTAAATGCAACACCTCGGTAAACATGGCCTTGTTTTTCATGTCCGATACCAGTTACATCCCAGTAACTAAAAAAGTTAATTCCTTTGTTATGTAAAGCTTTTTTTACCTCTGAGTATTTTGATTTTCTGATAATTGCTTCAATTTTTTTCATAATTTTTATTAAATTTTATGGTTAAATAGTAAATCCGAATGTGATAAATATATTTTCAACATCAGGGTTAAAGATTAATGCTGCATCAACTGGTAGGCTCCATTTTTCAGTTATTTTTATTGATTTTGAAACTCCCATACCTATATTTATAAGTCCTGAACCGTCAGTGCCGTAATAACCACCTGTATCTCCAAAAACAGCACCAGCAAAAAGCTTAATATCAACAAACCCTGTTGATATTGGGTAACTTGCTTCTACATAGGTAGAAAAAGATTGATCTCCGTCTTTGGTTTTATCTGCACCAGCAAAATTGGTAGCTGCAAAAATGCCCAATGGAAAATTTTCAAATCCTGAAAAAGATGCCATGGCTTCAAAAACATGACCGGTTCCATCTCCGTATGAAAAATATCCTTGATTGCCTACTCGATCAGATGGAAAGAAGTAATCGGTTACCGTAAAAGATAAAAAGTCAAGAGGAGAAATGGTAACATATAGATCGGCTTCTTGTCCAGCCTGATCGCTTCCAATAGAATAGGCACCCCAGGCACCAATAGAAAATATTCCTGTTGAATAGGAAATGCTTGGTTGAATGCTTGTGCTATTTCCTCCAAGATTAATTCCTCTCCATATATATCGTGATTGTAAACTTGCTCCCAAATCCCAGTTTGATAATATTGCATCTTCTGAATCATCTTCTTGTGAAAATCCTGTAAAGGAAATAATCAATAATAATGTGACCAGATGGTATTTAAACTTTAACATGGCGTATTTTTTTTCTTTCATTTTCATAATTGTTAATTAATTTAGTTAATATTTTTTAATTATAAGGGGTAAATGTAAATAAAAACGATATATACCCCAAAAAAAATAGGGGTAAAAGTAATAAAATATGATATCGTTAATTTAAACCCTCATAAAAAAGAGGGTAATAAAAATAAATTGATAATATTATTAATTTATCAACAAAAATAAAGGGGGTGACAAATAAATTTGGAAATATGAAATTAATATAATATATTTGTGATATCAAAATAATATCACTAAAATTTTATCATTATGAAAGAAGAAAAAATAATTAAAGTATCAAATGGTTACATAATTTTAATTATAGCCTTATTGTTATTATTAGGAGGAGTTTATGGTTTGGTAAATATAAACACTTGGTTTATTGCTATTGTTGTGGTGGGTGTATTTTTAATTCCAGGATTCTTTTTGATAAATCCTAATACATCTAAAGTATTATTGCTTTTTGGTAAATATATAGGTACAGTTAAAGAAAATGGATTTTTCTGGGCAAACCCTTTTTATACTAAAAGAACTATTTCATTAAGAGCAAGTAATTTTGACAGTGAGCGTGTAAAAGTAAATGACAAATTAGGTAACCCAATAATGATAAGTACTATTTTAGTTTGGAAAGTTAGAGATACTTATAAAGCAGCATTTGATGTTGACAATTACGAAAATTTTGTTAGAGTGCAGTCTGATGCTGCAGTTAGAAAATTAGCAAGTTTATATCCTTATGATAATTTTGAAGATGACGGTAAAGATGAAGAAATTACTTTGCGTGCAAGTGTTAATGAAGTAAGTCTAGCCTTGGAAAAAGAATTATCTGAAAGATTAGCAATGGCAGGTATTGAAGTGTTAGAAGCCAGAATAGGTTATTTAGCTTATGCACAAGAAATTGCAAGCGCTATGTTAAAACGTCAACAGGCTACAGCAATAATTGCTGCTAGACATAAAATCGTTGAGGGTGCAGTTAGTATGGTTGAAATGGCATTAGAAAAATTGAGTGAAAAAGAAATAGTTGAATTAGATGAAGAAAGAAAAGCTGCAATGGTGAGTAATTTGATGGTGATCCTGTGTTCAGATAAAGACGCTACACCTGTTGTTAATGCAGGAACTTTGAGCCATTAAAATATTATCAGATTTAATACAAAATTTTAAAAATGAAAGAATATAAAATCATTCAAAAAGGGTTTTGGAAAAAGAATTCAGATCTGGAAGATGCAATTAACAGGTTTGCAAGAGAAGGATGGGAAGTTAAAAGTGCTATTGGCGATGGTCATGGTAATTTTTCTAGAGTTATTTTAGAACGAGATAAATATAGGTAGTGAATGATGCGTTTTAATTGTATGTGATTTAATGGTATTTTTATACTCTTAAAAATATGGTTATTCATAACCACTCAAAAAACCATTAATACTAATCAATATAAAAAAATGAAAGAATATAAAATCATCAAACAAACCGGAACAGCAATTAAATCACAACAAAATTTTGAAGATTTAATAAATAGTTATGCTAAAATGGACTGGAAATTAATAAATATGTTAACTCATAGAGGAATTTTAAAAGCTGTAATTGAAAGAGATAAGAAGGAAGAATAATTATTTTTTGACATAGATTAAAAGATTGTAGAATAGATGAAAATTTTTAAAGAAACACAACGCTTTAATCAGTGGTGGCTTATTACAATTGAAATAATTGTGTTATTGTTGGTAGTTTATGATTTTTTTAAAGAATTTAAACAGATAAATACAGCTTATGGTAATAAATCAATTGCAATTTTAGTAGTAAGTGTAATATTTGTTGTTTTGATAATTTTTTTTATACATTCCTTAAAATTAAAAACACGAATAGATGAAAAAGGTGTTTCGTATCAATTTTTCCCTGTTCATTTAAAGACTAGAATTATATTATGGACTGATCTATCAAAATGTTATGTGCGTAAGTATTCTCCAATTGTAGAATATGGAGGTTGGGGTATAAGAGTTTAGGCAAAAAAGGATTAGTAGGCTTTAGTAAAGGTAAGGCGTATAATATTAGAGGGAATATGGGAATTCAATTAGAATTTAAAGATGGAACTAGATTGTTAATTGGTACTCAAAACTCTGAAAAAGCAAAATTTACGATAAATAATTATATCCATAAAATGAATAATAATAATTCTTTTGGATAATTATTAGAATTAAAATGGCAAAGAAAAAGGC
>JAUWLK010000250.1 GCA_030613745.1 Flavobacteriaceae bacterium
CTTGAGAGTATAAAAATTGAAAAAATATCATTTTTTGAGTTTATGCTTATACAATCTTTTTCCATTATATGAAAGAGAAGATCACTCTATAATTGTATTTGGATTGTTATTAAATGATTTTGTAATTAATATTGGTTTTTAATCATTTTTTAAATCAATTCTAAACATACTAAATAAAACTCCGTTATATAATGTTCGCCTTTGGTGTAAAAGTATTCATTTTTTGTTAACGATTTTCCTACTAATCTCCCAGTTGTTTAAATTTAAATTTATCATTAGTAGCAGGTTCGTGTTCCTGTTTCATAATAGCTTCTATTTTTTTTACAATTTCCGGATAATGATTTGAAACATTTATTTTTTCTTCCAAGTCTTTTTCAAGATCATACAATTCAATAGCTAGATTACCATCAAAAATATTTTTTCTAACACCTTTCCATTTTCCAAGTCTAACGGCTTGTTGCCCATTATAACTAGGAAATTCCCAATACAAAAAGTCATGTTTTTTTTGCTCTTGATTAAGCAAGGCTGCTTTAAAGCTAATTCCATCTATATCTTCCGGAGGTTTGATTCCTGATAAATCACAAAGAGTTGGCATTAGATCATAAAAAGCTGAAATATGATCACTTGTACTACCAGGTTTAATATGATTTGGCCAACTGGCAATTAAGGGAATACGGATTCCACCTTCATATACAAAACCTTTAGTTCGACCGTAACCATTTGAAAACGGTTTAGAGCTTTCAAAATAATTAAAATCAACACCTCCTAAATAAGTTGGTCCGTTATCACTAGAAAAGATAATTATAGTATTTTCATATATTCCCATTTCCTTAAGTGTAGAGACTATTTCACCCAATTGATTATCCAAATAGCTAATCATTGCAGCATATGTAGCTCTAGGATATCTATTTGGAAAATAACTGTCATTCCCTATATAAGGCTCTTCCTCCCCAAAAATTTTCCTATACTCATCTACATATTCTTTAGGAGCTTGTAATGGTAAGTGAGGAAGAGGAGAAGCGTAGTACATAAAAAAAGGTTTGTCTTTATTTGCTTTTAAAAATGACAGAGCCTTTTCATGTATTTTCTCAGGAGCGTATTCATTTTGACGAAATTTCGAATAACTGCTATAACTATAAGGATCAGCAAGTGAATCTAGTTTCATTCTTGGAGAAACTAACTCATTATTTAGCAATACTTTTTCAGTATTTTCCCAAAGATGCCCAGGATAAAGATTGTGAGCTTGGCGCTGGCAATTGTATCCATAGAAAAAGTCAAAACCTTGAAGATTTGGTATGCCATCACTTTTTGGAGCACCTAACCCCCATTTTCCAAAAATACTTGTTTTATAACCAACTCTTTTTAATAAAGTTCCTATTGTTACAGTATTATTTGGTATTGGTCGTTGCCCTTCCAATGTAGGATCTAAAAAGACCTTTTTGTAATCCCAAACGTCCCCTCGTTCATTCCATTCATCATTTCCTCTGATAAAGGCGTGTCCTGTATGTTTTCCTGTCAAAAAAACATATCGTGCAGGAGCGCAAACCGGAGCTCCCGAATAATGTTGGGTGAACCTAATACCATTTTTTGCGAGAGCATCAATATGTGGAGTTTTAATTTTTTTCTGGCCATAAACACCTAATTCACCATATCCAAGATCATCGGCAAGGAAATAAATTATATTGGGAAGTTGCTGCTCTTTATTTGTAGAATTACAACCAAAAAAAATAAAAATAAATGTGTATGCAATAATTATTTTTTTCATGTTTGACTTTAAAATTAAGACTATATTTCTTGTATAAACGCAGTAATGTTATTCACATACTAATATTTCATTATTACAAACCTTTTTTATATTCGCTCATTTTGGTTTTAGCGATATTATTATTTTTTAATAATCCCTTTCCAAAAAACCCAAAACATTCTTCTTAATTCTATCAGCAACAGCACTTAATTACTTCTACAATTGCTCTAAAAAGTCAATTGAACTTTTTTTTACTTTATACAGGTTATATTGTACTTCATACTTTTTTATAACTATTTGCTCTTGCAAAGTAAATTCATCTTCAAATTTAATATACCATTCACCAGTAAACTTAATCATTTTTTTATCAGCTCTTTTCCAGTCAGCTTCAGTATAATCATTATTATTACTACTTAGATTATCAATAAATTGTTTATAATTTTCTATATACGATTCTTTTGACGTTGGAGAGCAAGAAGACACTAAATTCAAAAAAATTAAAATAAAGAAGATTGACACATATCTTTTCATCTGTTTATATTTATTTTTATCGGTCATATGCAACATTCATATAATCATTTCCTTGTTTGACTATATTTTTAGTCATGAATGTTTCATTTTATTAATTTATCAATTGGTTAATATCTCTCCAAAAATGTTGTTACATTTTTATTAATTCTATCAGCAACAGCACTTACGTCTGCCTTTACAAATGCTTTGCCAGTAATTTGTTCATATAATTCAATATATCTATCAGAAATTTCATTGATTTTTTTGTCAGTCATTTCTGGTATTTCTTGTCCTTTTAATCCTTGAAATCCATTTTCAATTAACCATTGTCTTACAAATTCTTTTGACAATTGTTTTTGAGCCTCTCCTCTATCTTGCCTTTCTTGGTAACCTTTTTCATAAAAATAACGTGAAGAATCCGGGGTATGGATCTCATCAATCAATACAATTTTTCCATCTGATAATTTACCAAATTCATATTTGGTATCAACCAATAGTAAATTCCTGTTTTTTGCAATTTCAGTTCCTCTTTGAAATAATTTAAGAGTATAATCTTCTAACACTAAATAATCTTTTTCGCTAACAATTCCTTGAGCTATGATATCTTCTCTTGAAATATCTTCATCATGTAAACCACCATCTGCTTTGGTAGAAGGCGTTATAATTGGTTTCGAAAACTTATCGTTTTCTTTCATTCCTTCAGGCATAGATACACCACAAATTTCACGTTTTCCATCTTTATATTCTCTCCAGGCATGACCAGATAAATATCCTCTAATAACCATTTCAACTTTAAAGGGTTTCGCTAAATATCCGATTGCTACATTTGGATCTGGACTGAATATCAACCAGTTAGGGACTATATCTTTGGTTTCATGCATCATGTAGTAGGCAATCTGATTTAATATTTGCCCTTTATATGGAATTTGCCTTGGCATGATTACATCAAATGCTGATAATCTATCACTTGCAATCATCACCAACAATTTATCATCAATATTATATACTTCTCTAACTTTTCCCTTATATATTGATTTTTGTTTTGGAAAATTAAAATTTGTGTCGTTTATAGTGTTCATTACAGTTGTTAGTTGTTAGTTGTTAGTTGTTGGCTGTTAGTTTGGCTGGGCCTAACAACTAAAAACCAAAAACTGTTATTTTGATTCTTTACTTTTATATGCATTAATTATTGTTTTCACCAGTTTATGCCTAATTACATCGTTATCATCAAAATGAACTACTGCAATTCCTTCTAAACCTTTTAAAGTTAATAAAGCGTCATTAATTCCTGATTTTATTCTAGGAGGTAAATCAATTTGCCCGGGATCTGCCGTAATAATAAATTTTGCATGTTTACCCATTCGGGTTAAAAACATTTTCATTTGACTATTTGTAGTGTTTTGAGCTTCATCTAAAATAACAAAAGCACTATCTAAAGTTCTTCCTCTCATAAATGCCAAAGGAGCAATTTGAATGATTCCTTTTTCAATATAAGATTCTAATTTTTCAAAAGGA
>JAUWLK010000172.1 GCA_030613745.1 Flavobacteriaceae bacterium
TATTAGCCTCTTTTATTCAAATTATACAAAACCCATAATTGATGCTTTATCTCATTTTTTTTGAGCTTTTTTTGCTTTACGTTTGTATATAAAAGCAATAATAATACCATAAATAGCTGCTGCGACAACTTTAGTTAAAATAAAATCTGGACTCGTAATTTTTGTGAGGATTTCTGATAAAGGTTCACTTCTAATCAAGGATAAAAAAAGTTCAATAATTATAACTATCATAAAAAATAGAACCGCCGATACAACAACCATTTTGACAAATGAAAACTCTTTAAATTTATTAATCATACTTTTTAAATTAATTTTGATTAAATACTTCTCAATTTATATTATTTAAGTTTTGGATTATTTTGATGCCTAGTGTGGTCTCTTTTAGTTTTAATGATCATTTTTTCATCAAATGATTTTTGCAAGTCAATACCTGTTTGATTTGCCAAACACAAAACCACAAACATCACATCAGCCAACTCTTCACCCAAATCTTTATTTTTATCACTTTCTTTTTCACTTTGTTCACCATAACGCCTTGCAATAATACGTGCAACCTCACCAACTTCTTCGGTTAATTGTGCCATATTAGTAAGTTCATTAAAATAACGAACTCCGTGTGCCTTTATCCAATTATCAACTTCAAGTTGTGCGTTTTTTATATCCATTTTTATTAGATTTTACTCTGCTAATATACATAAAAGTAAAAAATTTAAAAAGAACAAGAAGAAAGTAGTAAGAAGTATTATTCTTAATGCATAATTCCAATAGTTAAAAGCCAAAAGTAAAAACCCTAATTAAAGCTCTAGTATTTTAATAAATTCTTCTCTAGGAATTTCTTCTGCTCCTAAACTTGCTAAATGATCAGTATAAACCTGACAGTCGATTAATTTATAATTTTCTTTTCCTAATTTTCGAGTTAAATAGATAAAAGCTACTTTTGAAGCATTACTTACTTTACTAAACATACTTTCTCCACAAAAAACAGTTCCTAAGTCAATACCGTACAAGCCACCTATCAATTCATTATTTTGCCAAACTTCTACTGATTTTACTATTCCTAATTTGTGCAATTCAAGATATGCATTTTGCATTTCATCAGTTATCCAAGTCCCTTCTTGATCTTTTCTGTTTGTTATTTTACATTGAGAAATAACTTCTTTAAAGTTTTGATTAAATGTAATATGAAACACATCTTTACGGAGAATTTGATACATACTTTTCGATATTTTTAATCTATTTGGGAAAAGTACCATTCTAGGATCTGGACTATACCAAACAACAGGTTCTCCTTCATTATACCATGGAAAAATTCCACTTTTGTAAGCTAAGAGTAGTCTTTCAGGAGATAGGTCACCACCAATAGCTATAATCCCTTCTGGGCTTGCCGATTCAACATCAGGAAATATGAGTTCTTTTCCTAAAAAGATCATTTTAAAAATATAACTGTTATCCAAATCAAGCACAAATAAATTGCTCAATTCTTTTCAAATACACGAATATAATCAACAATCATTAGTTGTGAAAACTGAGTTGTTTCATCTGGATTTCCTGGCCAGTTTCCACCAATTGCAACATTTAAAATTAGAAAGTAGTTTTGGTTAAAAGGATATGACATTCCTTGTGTATCATCAGTGTCAAATTCAAAGATCAATATGTCATCAACATAAAACCACATTTGATTGACTTCTCTAACTACAGAAAAAACATGAAACCTATCATTAAACATCTCACCAGAAATATTATAACTATTTCCACTATATTTATGGCTTGAAAAATCAGTGCCAAAATGAACAGTAGCATGACTGGTTGAAGGATAATTCCCTATCATTTCCATAATATCAATTTCGCCACAAGCAGGCCAGCCTACTTGTTCAATATTGTCACCCAACATCCATAAGGCAGGCCAAATTCCTTGACCAAAAGGTAATTTTGCACGGATATCAATTCGGCTATATCCAAATGATTTTTTCTCTTTTGTAACCAATCTAGCTGATGTATATTTATGACCATTCCAGGAATCATTTCTAGCCTCAATTACTAGATTGCCATTTTCAACTCTAGAATTTTCAGAAACTTCAGTATAATACTGTAATTCATTATTTCCCCAACCATTATCTCCATTACCGATTTCATGAACCCACCAGTCTTTATTGATCTCAGCCCCATCAAATTCATCTGCCCATACACTTTTCCACCCTTCATAAGAAATTGGCGTACTATAATCTTCCATATCATAAGGAAGTTGAGAATCATCATTTTGAATTAATATTTGTGCTTCTGTTTGACTAAATTCAACAACTTTTTCTGAGGAAAATCGAATACGAAATTTTTCATCTCCTTCTTTTATAATATCAGAATAAATCTCAAGTGGAATTGATACTTCCGTTTTTCCAGCTGAAATATTGACTTGACCTTCACTTTTATTATAATCTAAATTTTGAAAAGCAGAACCATCTTCAGTATAATATTTAATTAAAATATCTTCAGAAAAACTTTCTCGCAATGAAATCTTAAAATCAAGGATTTTATTGTCATTATTTCCTTCAATAATATTCAAATCATGAATAGTAACATACGGTGTTTTTACAGGCTCACTATCTGATGAATTACAGTTAATGAAAAAAAAAAGAAGGAATACTATTTTAATTACTTTCATTATAAATATAATTTGTAATAATTATAATTTAAAATGGTAAATCGTCAGGCTCATTATCATTTGTATTGTCAGTAGATTCAAAAGTTTCCATAGATGGAACCGGAGGAACATCAGTTGAAACACCAGATTTTTCAATTCTCCAACCTTGAATTGAATTAAAGTATTTTGCTTCTCCTTCAGGATTGACCCATTCTCTACCTCGTAAGTTTATACTAACTTTTACATCTTCACCTACGTTAAAATTATTCAATAAATCACATTTATCTTGAATAAATTCTATCATTAACATTTGCGGATATTGCTCATCAGTAGTAATTACCATTTCTCGTTTTCTAAATCCGTTACTACCAAATGTCTTTGTTTCGTCAATTTTTTTAATTTTCCCTGTTACTTCCATTTCAATTGTAAATTCAAATTATTATTATTTTAACTCAATAGTACTTTCAAAGCACTTTCTATATCATTTTCTTTTAAAAAATCTTGTGCAAATTTATGCTTTTCATTTATTTTAAGCCCTAAAAACCTCGAATTCTCTCTTATAAACTTATCAACATCAGCCTTAGAAGGTAAAGAACTTGCATTTCCTAACATTCCTAAATTATTACCTGTTAAGATCAAACTGTTTTTTATGCCCTTTGGCAGCGCATCAACACCAATTCCTTTAGATTGTATTGGTTTAGGAATTTCGAAAAAAGTGTTTCTGGCTCTACTATATAAACTTCCTCCAGCTCTAGCTACCAAGTCCAATTTATATTGATCAATCACTTCGTTTTCATCTAAAATATTTTTAGCAATATGCATACATACGATTTCACATATTATTAAATTTCCAGCGCCTCCTTTATCTCCTAATTCAATGATTTCATTAACTTTACATTCAAACTGTATAGGCGATTCTGCAACTCTAAAAGGATTAACTTTTTCTGATTTTTGCATTGTAAATCCAGCTTTTTCAAATTCGTTTACACCTCTTGCGTATTCGGTGCTTGATAAAGAAGTTTGCTGAATTATATCAAAGTTCACTACGTTAATCACAACTTCTCTTATATGTTTAATGTTTTCTAAAGTGTGTTTTGTAGTGTTATCTCTAACTCTTCGAGCAGGTGAAAAAATCAAAATAGGCGGGTTTGCACTAAATACATTAAAGAAACTAAATGGTGATAAATTAGAATTACCATTCTCATCAATAGTACTTGCTAAAGCAATAGGTCGAGGAGCAACAGCAGCCAATAAATAGCTGTGTAATTTAGATATTTCAGTATTTTTAGGAATAATTGTTAACAATTGCTATGATTTTTTAACAAAAATAGCTAATATTTACTTTATATATAATAAGGTTACTAATTTTAAGTTATAAGTTCAAAATATTTTATCTTTGCTTTTAATGAACAATCTCCCTTCCAGTAAAATAATCCTAAAGTGGGTGCTAACTCTAGCGTCATTTTTAATTGTCACTTTAATTTTATGGAATACCAATCAATTCTTTAGAAAATTTAAAAATGAAGAGCGATTGAAAATGGAAGTTTTAGCTAAAGCTTATGAAAATTATAATAATCCTGATTTAGATATTGATGTTTCTTTAGAAGATAAAATAATTCAAAGCAACAAAAGTATCCCCATGATAATCACATATAAAAATGGCGATATACACAGATGGGCAAATTTAGGTGTGCAAAATTCTAGTAAATTTACTTCTCTTCCTGTAGATGACCGTGTTTATTTAGGTCGTCAATTAAATATTATGAAAGAAGAAAATGAACCTTTAATTGTTAATTTTCAACTTGATAATACTAATATTACTCAAAAAATTTATTATAGAGATTCTGACTTGCTTAATAAATTACAATTCTATCCTTTAGGATTATTACTCATTTTACTTTTGTTTGGTACTATTATTTATTTGGCTTTAAAGGCAAATAAAATTGCCGAACAAAATCGACTTTGGGCAGGAATGGCAAAAGAAACAGCTCATCAAATTGGAACACCTCTTTCTTCATTATTGGGTTGGGTTGAATTATTACGATTAGAAAACACCAATGAAGAAATAGTCTCTGAAATTGAAAAAGATGTTTCAAGGTTAAATATTATTGCCGAAAGGTTTTCAAAAATTGGTTCTGTACCTAAATTAACCAAACACGATATTGTAAACGAAACAAAAACTGCTTTTGATTACATCCAATCAAGAAGTTTTAAACAAATTAATTTTCATTTTATTACAAACAATAATAATCCTATTTATGTGAATTTAAATTTACAATTGTATAGTTGGGTTATTGAAAATTTAGTGAAAAATGCTATTGATGCTATGCAAGGCAAAGGTGAACTTACTATAAGTGTTGTACAAGAAAACTCAAAAGCAATTGTTACCGTTACCGACACGGGAAAAGGAATTACCAAACGCCTTTATAAAAAGATTTTTGAACCAGGATATACAACCAAAAGAAGAGGTTGGGGCTTAGGTTTGTCTTTAACAAAACGAATTATTGAAGATTACCACAATGGCAGAATTTATGTTAAAAAATCAGAAATTGGAAAAGGGACTTCCTTTGCAATAGATTTAAAAACTATAGATTAACTACATATTTTTAGCTATTTCAATAGCAATTTCTTGAAATTCTTCAGTGCTTAATTTTTCTTTTTTACCAAAAGTAGCATCTGCCATTGTATGTAACGGAATTAAATGAACATGAACATGTGGAACTTCTAAACCAATTACTGTCATCCCAATTCTCTCACATGGTACAGCCTTTTCAATTGCTTTAGCAACTTTATAGGAATATTGCATCAAACCTAAATATGTTTTCTCATCTAGATCAAAAATCTTATTTACTTCCTTTTTAGGAACAACCAAAGTGTGACCTTTACTATTAGGATTAACATCTAAAAAGGCATAAAACTCATCATTTTCAGATATTTTATAACTCGGGATTTTTCCTTGAATAATTTTAGTAAAAATTGAGCTCATGGTAAATTTTTTAAAGTTTTTAGAGTCTGTATTTTATCTTGAAATATTTAAAATTTCAAATTTCATCATACCGTTAGGTACTTGAATTTCAGCAATATCGCCTACTTTTTTACCCAATAACCCTTTTCCAATAGGAGAATTCACAGATAATTTTCCTTGGGATAAATCTGATATAGCATCAGCAACTAAAGTATATTCAAACTCCATTTTATTATCAATATTTTTGATCTTAACTTTTGATAAGGCTAAAACCTTTGAACTATCTAATTGTGATTCATCAATTATTCTGGCTTTAGAAAGCGTATTTTTCATTTGGGCAATCTTATATTCCAATAATGATTGCTCCTCTTTAGC
>JAUWLK010000013.1 GCA_030613745.1 Flavobacteriaceae bacterium
ACTAAACGTGATATATTACTGAATTCAGGTAAAGAGTCATTCACTATAAAGCCATTATTTAAACTAAGAATATTTTGCATGTATTGGTAGCCAAACCCAGCATTAACAGTACTCCAAAATAACCCGGAATTCATACTTGCCATATTGGCTTTTGATCTGCGATTATCTCCGGGTGTCATATCCATTTGTATAATATCTAATAATTGATCATTATTAAAATCTGCAATATCAACTCCCATACCATATAGTGCTGTTTGTTTGGTAAGATCTTTTATATGTTCGCTGAAAGTTCCGTTTTTATTATTGATAAAAAGGTAATCCGGAATATTAAAATCATTTGAAACATATATATCAGGCCAACCATCATTATTTAGGTCACCAATTGTAGCACTGTTAGTTAATCCGAAAGATCTTAATCCAGCTTCATCAGTTACATTTGTAAATGAACCCCCATCGTTTCTAAAAAGATTATCTGTTTCAATATCTTTGGTATTATTCATTTTAAACTGATAAAAAGCATTGGTTGCATTAAATCTTGTAGGAGGATAATTTGCAACATATAAATCTAGATCGCCATCAAGATCATAATCAAAAAAAGTAGCTTGTACACTATTTCCTATATCAGCAATACCATATTTTGCTGCACTTTCTGTAAATGTCAAATCACCATTGTTTATGTATAATAAATTCTCTTTTGGGTTATATTTACCACCTACTGAACAATAAATATCTAAAAGACCATCATTGTTTACATCTGCCATAGTAACACCTGTAAACCATCTTTTGTCTCCCAGTACTCCTGCCTTTTCGGAAATATCTTCAAATTTTAAATCTCCTTTATTTAAGTACAATCTATTTGAAACCATATTGCCCGTAAAAAACAGATCAATAAGCCCATCATTATTGATATCACCTGCTGATACTCCACCTCCCATATACATATACGCATAATTAAGATAATGAAGTGAATCTGTTTCAGTTAAATTATTAGAAAAAGCTATACCTGTTTGCTTTTGATCAAGTTTTTTGAATATTTTCTCACTTGTTGAAGTGTTTTTATTATTACAAGAAATTAAAAAAATAACGATGCTGATGAATAATAATACTCTTTTCATTTTACTAAATTTTGAGACTTTAAATGTAATAATTAGGGTTTCATATAAACAAAAAGAGCATTAAATTTAATGCTCTTTTTGTTATTAATACTGAAAATTTAAATAATGTTAATATCCAGGATTTTGAGTTAAAATACCACCACTTAAATCAATTGCAGTAATTGGAATAGGAGACATATCATGTATTGATTGATATGCATTTGGTTTACCAGCAAAAGAAGTAATTACTCGTGCTTCATTAGCGAAATAATCATTCATTAATGTAGTACCATTAGCCCATCTTCTAATATCAAACAATCTATGACCCTCCATACCTAATTCAAGACGACGTTCAAAACGAACTGCTTTTCTTGCATTATCCTGGTCACCTAAGCTAGTGTATAAATCAATTTGATAATTAGCAGCATCTGCATTACCAGCAAGATTTTGTACATAGGTCATATCTTTTGCTCTACTTCTAACTTGATTAACATATTCTAAAGCTGTTGCCATATCATTGGTTTCAACTGCTGCTTCAGCGGCCATTAATAACACATCGGCATATCTCATAATATGATAGTTGACACCTGAGTGTTGTTGGCCCCAGCCACCGGTACCCATATTTGCATCTTCACCAGCATAATATATATTTTTCTTTGGTAAATAAGGTCCTGAAATATCAGCAAAACCAGCACGAATCCAATCTTTACCAGGCATTTCTCCCCAGCCATTGTATTCAATAGTTCTTCTGCCTATTGTATAGTCAATTCTAGGATCTAATGCTCCAGTATGAGCAGTAAATGCTTCCTCACTTGTGATTCCATAATCATTAGCAACATCAGTTTGATTATAGGTATCTAATAAAGGTAAACCACTTGATGTTTGAAAAGCATTAGCTAGATCTTGCGTTGGTTGGTAAAAACCACAACACCAATCGTTAGGGCCAGCAAAATTCAAAGTACCACCTTGATTACCATTATAAGATTGACCGGCATCAGCAGTAAATTGAATTGCGAATAAAGATTCAGAACTATTATCACCTGCAAGTCTGAAATTATCTACAAATTCTGGCATTAAAGAATATGGACCACTATCAATCACATTTTTAAGTAAAGTTAATGCTTCTGACCATTCTGATTGAAATAAATGTACTTTACCTAAAAAAGCTCTGGCTACCCATGAAGTTGGTCTTCCTGGTTCATCCTGTATACTTGGTAAATTATCCATTGCAAAATTAAAATCTGCCTCAATCTGATCCCAAATAGAGCCTGGGTTTGGTTGGTTGAATTCAGTATTTGCATAGTTTTCATCTGAAATATAAGGAACATTTCCAAATATATTTTGAAGTTCAAAATTATAATGTCCTCTTAAAAACCGTGCTTCTGCCATTTGTGCAGAAAAATCACCTTCTTCAATAGTACCAATCAAAGCGATAACAGCATTAGATCTATTAACACCAGCAAAAAGCGCTTGCCATTTTCCTAAAAGATATGGGTT
The DNA here is from genome assembly GCA_030613745.1 of Flavobacteriaceae bacterium. GTDB lineage: Bacteria > Bacteroidota > Bacteroidia > Flavobacteriales > Flavobacteriaceae > Lutimonas. The sequence goes on from JAUWLK010000013.1 coordinate 2,592, forward strand.
TCCACTTGTCCAGTCAAAGATCTCTAATAAATACAGATCAGCTTGATCACCGTCTGTACTTCCTTTATGTGCATCATCTGCCATTGCATCAAACCACCAGTTATCACCACTTGTAGTCCATCCAGAACCACGGTTACTAGCTCCATCTAAAACCGAGTAAGCACCAGTAAGTAATAAATTTACACCTGTTTCATTTTGAAGTGCTTCATCACTCAAAGCACCAACTGCTACTTGTTCAGTGAAACTTTCACTACATGCTAATAATCCTACTAGCAAAAATAAAAGATAAATTATTTTGTTTTTCATTTTTTTAAAATTTTATGTTAATACCGAAAGTAAATATTTGAGACATCGGATAAATTTGATTTTCAACTCCCAAAGTTAAATTATCATTTGAAATAACTTCTGGATCAATCCCATTATAATCAGTTAATGTAAATAAGTTGGTTCCTTGCACGTAAATACGGAAAGAGTCCATACCAATTTTACTAGAAATATTATCTTCGAATGTATAACCAATTTGTAAGTTTTTCAATCTTAAGTATGAACCATCCTCTACAAAATATGAATTCGGACTGGTTTCATTGTTCGTGATTGATTGGCTCAAGGCTGGAAGAGAAGCATTTGTATTGCTTGGAGTCCATGAATCTAGCACACGTGTACTTCTATTTCCATTAAAGAAAGTTGGAAAATCTGTATATATCTTTTCATAGTTATAAATATCATTTCCTTGAGATCCTGTAAAGAAGAATGAAGCATCAAAACCTTTATAGGCTGTTGATAAATTGATACCATAAGTAAAATCAGGATGAGGAGAACCAATATAAGTACGATCATCGTCATTAATTATACCGTCACCATTTACATCTTTATACTTAAATCTACCGGTATCATCAATACCTTCAACAACACGGCCATAAAAAGATGAGATTGGGCGCCCTACTTCTGTTCTTGTAACAGCACCACCTCTAAAACCGGTATAACCTATTACAAAATCACTTATTAATTCAGTAACTTCATTTTTATAGTGCGATAAATTAACATCGATACCGTAAGACCAACCAGAATCAGTTTCATCGTGGTAACCAACACTAAAATCAATACCTTTATTCTCAACAGATCCTAAATTTACTAATGGAGCTGAGGCATCAATTGCCGTAGTACTTATTAAACTGAAATCACGTGTAATTAAGTCCTCAGTTGTTATAATATAATATTCTAATCCTAAAAATAGTTTATCATTAAATAATCCAAGATCTATACCAAAATTTGTAGATACACTGGTTTCCCATTTTAAGTTAGGATTTCCTACTTGACTTAATTGAGCTCCAGTTGTTATTGAAGTTCCATTAAATGAATAATTAGCTAAAGATTCACTTAAACCCGAAATGTTTATTGTTGGATTATCGGATGGTAAGGTTTGATTACCTAATTGACCATATGAACCTTTTAATTTTATTCGGTTAACAAGTGCGTCTTGCGGATAAAAATCTTCTTTACTTAATAACCAACCTGCACTAAAAGAAGGGAATACACCACTTTTGTTATCTCCTGCAAAACGAGAAGACTCATCTCGACGAACTGTAGCTGTTGCAAAATATTTTCCTTGATAGTTATAATTGGCTGTTCCAAAAATTGACCATAATGAATTTGTATATTGCCAAGCAGAACTTACATTTGGTGTACCTGATCCATTATTTAATAAGTAAAAATCAGGAGTTTCAAATAAATATCCTGTACGGCTAATACCTTTACCTCTTCCGCTACCTTCACCTGCTTCAACACCTAATAAAGCATTTATAGAATGATCTCCAAAAGTTTTGGAGTAATTAAGTGTGTTAGTCCATGTCCACTCATAAGTAAGCTGATCAGTTTCAGAAAGTGTACTTGTAGCAATAGGTTCACCATGTTCAGGGTCTAATGGATTAAAAGACCTGCTACTAAATGATTGCATACTTCCACCCATAGTGGTTTTAAAAGTTAAACCGTCAATTATATCAGCTTCAAGATAAACATCACCAAAAACTCTAAGGGATTTGTTGAAATTATCTTTTGATCTGTATAATTGTGCAGCAGGGCTTCTGGCATTTCCTAAACCTGCAGAATTACTGTAAGTTCCGGCAAAAAGTCCATTATCATCATAAACAGGAATTAAAGGGCTACTTCTTATTGAATTTTGGTAAGATTCGCCATTACCTGCTTTTGTATCAGAAAAAGAAACATTTAAATGCTCACCAATACGTATCCTATCTTTTACTTTAAATTCTGCATTCATCATCGTGTTACCACGTTTGAAACCAGTATAATTTAAGATACCATCTCTTGATAAGTAACTAACAGACATGTAATATTTACCAGTTTCTGTTCCGTTTTGCATGGATAAACTAACATTATTTGTTGGGGCATTTTGCGTAATAGCATCTGGCCAGTAAGTTCCATTAGGTAATACTGTTGCAGGTTCTCTAACACCTATTAATTGTGAAGGTACAACAGGATCTGCTCCTGAACCATATTGAGGATGTGTAACAACAGCACCATCATTTCGTAAACTCTCAAAAACCATATCTCCATGTTGCTGTGCATTTAAAAGACTTGGTAGGTTTGTAGCTTTAGATATACCAGTATAAAAATCAAATGATACTGTAGCTTTATCCATATTATATCCACCACTTTTAGTAGTAATAATAATTACACCATTAGAAGCTCTTGCACCATATATTGCAGCAGCAGCATCTTTTAATACGTTCATTTGATCAATATCTGAAGGATTGATACTGTTCAATATATTAGCATCAAGTGTTTGTACACCATCAATAATATACAATGGATTGGTATTATTACTTGTACCAAATCCACGAATAGTAATTTTTGGAGCTGCACCAGGTGAACCACTATTTACTACAGTAACACCGGTAACTCTTCCTTGAAGTGCTTCTGCAGCATTTACTACCGGAGCTTTCATAGCTTCGTCCATATCGACAGAGGCAACGGCTCCAGTAATATCTCCTCTTGTTTGAGAAGTATATCCTACAACAACAACTTCATCTAGTTGATTTGCATCTTCTTTAAGAGTAACACTAATAGTTGACTGTCCGTCAACGTTTACTTCTTGAGTTATGTACCCAACATAACTAATTGTCAAAATAGCATCTGAAGCAACATTATCTATGGTATAATTACCATCAAAATCTGTTGTAACGCCATTGCTAGTGCCTTTTTCGATAACATTTGCTCCTGGTAATGGACCATTTGCATCTGACACTGTTCCTGAAATACTTTGGGCTTGTGTAAAGCCATAAAGCATTAAAAAACTTAGAAATAATAAATTTCTAATTAAATAAAATTTTCTCATAGATTAAATTTCATGATTAATAAATAATTGAGTTGTAAATATTTGTATTAAAATTGTATTTATAATATAAATTAGTATTATGTAAATCTATTAAATTAATTATAACAAACATAATAAATTTTAATTAAAATATTTATTATGTTTAATTTCAATCACTGAAAGAATTTAAACATAACTATAATTAATCTTCATTTAATATATTAAACATAATTAATATCGTTTATAATTTTAACATTAGGCCAAGATAAATATCAAAATGGGTAATACTAAAATTTAATATACCAACAACGTTAAATTTACAATAAACAACATAATTTTAATAAATAAAAAACATAAAAATTACTTTGTAATCTTAACAAATATAAGATTGATACAAATATTAATTTTTTGTTAATTATAAATCAATACAATTTTGTCTCTTATTGATATGATTTTTACATATTATTTTATATAAACAATTATGTCAAAGAGTTTTCATAGAGAAATAAAACAATTATTGCCAGATGATTGCTTTTTTGTTTATGATAGAGTTAAGGAAAATCATTTGAAAATGTTACAAAAAAAATGAATTAAGGGTTAAGAAATATTTTAATCATAAAGATATTATGTATACAGCTTAATAAAATCATTATTAATAAACGTCAGGTTGATATTTCCAGTTCTTCAATATTGACTTAGGGATTAATAATCAATATTAAACTTTATGGATCCAAATTGAAAAATATAAAAAATAGTAGTTAAATACCAACAATTTTTAAAGCCGCATAAAACACAAATAGGCTAATCAAAATAACAGCTTCCATTTTTTGCAGGCCTTTCTTTTTATAGAAGAAAAAGAGTACAATAAAAGATAAAAACAACAAAAAAGGGAGATCAAATACTATCAGGCTTTTTTCTATTTTAAGTTCTGAAATAGAAGCACCCATTCCAACAGGAATTAGCATATCAAATATATTACTGCCAATAAGATTACCAACAGACAATCCTCCGGCTTTTTTTCTTATGGCATTTATAGCAAGTGCCAGTTCCGGTAAGCTTGTTCCTAATCCTATAATAATTATTCCAACAAATGATTGTTTGATGCCAAAATTTTCAGCAAAACTAATGGAGTTATCAACTACTAATTCTGAAGTTAAAATTACAATAATAATACCTATAATTAGAAATAAAATATCTTTTCTAATATGCTTATTAAACTTCTTTTTTATTTTTTTACCAATCCGTTCCTGATGGAACAACCTAAAATAATAAATTAAGTAAACTACAATTAATACAATACCATCAACTCTTGTAATTTCCCCATCTATTCCTAATAGTATAACTAATAAAACAGACCCTAATAACATACCCCCATCCTCATAAAGATGGCGTCTTTTAATGGTAAGGTAACCTAATAGACCTACTGAGCCTAATACCAAGCTTATCTGACTAAAGCTACTCCCAATTGCATTGCCAATGATTATTCCAGATGTATCTGTATTTCCAATGGCACTGTGAAGAGCGGCGTTAATGGCAATGACCATTTCGGGAAGGTCTGTACCGATGGACAAAATGGCTAAACCTACAAAAACCTGAGATAATTTATAATATTCTGCAATGTTTATAGCCCCTTTAATTACTAGTTCCGTTCCCAACCACAAACCTATAAGCCCAAATAATATGAGAAAAACCTCTTGCATAAGATAACGTTTTGCTTGTATTCAAAGATAAAGATTCTCTATTCAATAATCAACAATTTAATCTTTAAATACAGTAATATTACTTATAAATTTGTTATATTTAGTAATGCATTAGAATGCAATAGAAATTAAATGAAATAATGCAACTTAAATAACTGTTTATAGAATATTAGCATATCACTATTTATTTGTAAATCAATTTAGACCTAAGTTATTTAAAAAAGTATTGAATGTCTGTCAACTTATCCTTAAAGAATGAAAAAATATATTAAATATCCTCATTCATTAAAAACAAAAGAAATTCTCGATGAATTAGTCACCAATAGTAACGGACTTACCAGTGAAATTGCTAGAGAACGATTAACTAAATATGGTCTAAATGAAATACCAGAAGGTAAGTCCATTTCCATATTTCTTTTAATACTCAAACAATTCAAAAGTTGGTTGGTTATTATTCTTATCATTGCAGCTATTATATCATGGTTTGCCGGTCACGTTTTAGATACTTGGGTTATAATTGCAGTAGTTTTCATTAATGCCGGTATTGGATTTTTTCAAGAATATCGTGCAGATAAAGCCATTGCTTCTTTAAAAAAAATGATTGTTAAAACTGCTAAAGTCTTACGTGATGGGAAATTAATTACAATACTTACCTCTCAACTTGTTCCGGGTGATATTTTGATACTTGAAGAAGGAGATAGCATTCCTGCCGATGGTAGAATCATACAATTTAAAAATTTCAGAACAATGGAGGCTTCACTAACAGGAGAATCACTCCCAATTTCTAAAAAAGAAGAAGTTTATGCTGAAAATACAGTTTTAGCAGATAGAAAAAATATGGTTTGGAAAGGCACTTTTGTGGCTGGCGGCTATGCCAAAGTAGTCATAACCGGAACAGGAATAAAAACGGCTATTGGTGATATATCCGAAACGCTTGGCAAAATTGAAGTAAAACGGACCAATTTTATGAAAAAGACAGATATTTTGGCCAAACATATGTCAATTATCGCTATTACAAGCTCAGTGTTAATATTTTTGATCGGATATTTTTACAGACATTTCGAAATAAAAGAAATCCTTCTTATTTCTATCGCAGCTTTAGTAGCTGCTGTACCTGAAGGATTGCCTGCCGTCATTTCCATAGTATTGGCTATAGGGGCAAATCGTATGGCAAAACGAAATGCAATTGTCAGGGAATTTACTGCAACAGAAACTCTAGGTGTTGTTACTGCAATATTAACTGACAAAACAGGAACCCTCACACAAAATTCCTTAACTGTTAAAAAAGTGTTTATTCCCGGCACATCAGATTACACTGTTACCGGCGTAGGTTGGTTTCCAGCAGGTAATTTCATACAACAGAAAACTATTATTAATGCAGAGAATAATAGTGTCCTGCAAAAACTATTAAAAATAGCTGCAGTATCTAATAATTCAGAATTTCGTCACGACAAACAAGCTGATACCTATGAGTTAATTGGTGACCCAACTGAAGGGGCATTGTCAGTATTAGCAAGAAAAGGAGGTATACACCGTGAGTATTTTCAACAGTATAAGATAGACGACCTTCCTTTTGATTCAACTATAAAATTAAGGGCAACATTAATAAAAGAAAACAACCACCATGAACTTTATGTAACAGGCGCTCCTGAAAAATTACTGGAACTTTCAATATCAGTATTGACATCCCATGGTGAATCAAAGCTAAAGAAAAAAGAAAAAGAACAAATTCAACAAAAAATTTCTGAGTGGTCTAATCGTGCCATGCGGGTAATTGCATTAGCATATAAAAGACAAGACATAAATATAATTGATGAGGAAACTATTGATGATTTGGTATTTGTTGGAATAACAGGAATGATCGACCCTCCAAGGGTGGATTCTAAAGAGGCTGTAGAAAAATGTAAACAGGCAGGTATTCGTGTCATTATGGTAACAGGCGATCATGTAAACACAGCTGTAGCCATTGCTAAAACAACAGGAATCATTGATGATATAGCCGAAAATGAAGTTGTGGCATTAACCGAACAACAATTGCTTCAGTTAGATAAAGATGAATTTGACAAAGCAATTAGAAATATTTCTGTTTTTGCTCGCCTTACACCTAAAATGAAATTAAAAATAGCAGAGCGTTTACAAGCAATGGGACATCTCATTGCAATGACCGGTGATGGTGTAAATGATGCGCCTGCACTTAAACAAGCAGATGTTGGTATCTCTATGGGAATTATGGGAACTGATGTTGCCCGTGATAGTTCAGATCTTGTACTGGCTGATGATAATTTTGCAACTGTTGTAAATGCTGTTGAAGAAGGAAGAATTGTATTTACAAATTCTCGTCAAACAAGTTTTTTTCTGGTAACAACCAATATTGCAGAAAGTGTTACGCTACTTGTTTCTATTCTTTTGGGTTTACCACTACCTTTAACGGCAACACAAATTCTTTGGCTCAATCTGGTAACTGATGGTGTTACAGATATGGCATTGGCAACTGAACCTGGACATGGTGATATCATGAAAACGAGTCCGCTGTTGAAAAACGAGAATATATTGAACAAAGAAGTAATGCCTTTTCTATTTATCAATGTTTTTCTGATGGTTGGACTTTCATTGGCAACCTTTTATTATTATATAAATGATAGTGTAGAAAAAGGTCGTACCGGAGTATTTATCATTATGGCTTTCACCCAATTATTCAATGTATTTAATCTAAGAAATATCCACAAGTCTGTATTTGAAATAGGTTTATTTTCTAACAAATATATCAACCTTGCCATATTTATTTCAGTATTACTATTAATCCTAGTCACAGAAGTTCCAATTCTAGCTTCATTATTTCATTTTAAATCACTTTATATAGTTGATTTAATAATATTATTCGCACTTTCCTCTTCGGTGCTGTGGGCTGGTGAATTGTATAAGTTGTTAAATAAAAACTAAAAGAAATGATTATCATCGTATTTGGATTACCGGGATCGGGCAAAAGTTATTTTGCTACAAAGCTTGCAAAGAAACTTCAGGCAAGATATATTAATAGCGATGTGGTAAGGAATAAACTATTTGTTGTCAAAGAATATTCTCAGGAGGAAAAAATGAAAGTTTACAATGAAATGATCAGAAAAATGAAAACTGCCTTCCAACATAAGAAAAGTATTGTTTTAGATGCTACTTTTTATAAAAAAAGTATTCGAAATAAATTCAGTAAAGCTGTTAAAGAATTTGGACAAAGCATTATATTTATAGAAGTTTGGGCCGATCAAAAAATTATTATAGAACGTATGAGTCGGAAACGACCATATAGCGATGCAGATTATTCTGTTCACCTTTATATTAAAGAAGTTTTTGAACCAATGAAAAGAGAACATCTTATACTTCAATCAACACAAGAAAATATTGATATAATGCTGGATATGGCACTTAAATATATTCAAAAAAGTCATGGATAAATACCAAATCAAAAAGCTCATACAGTATGGAACCTACAAAGGAGAGCTTCTTAACGGAAAGCTGGTTGAAACTCACATTTCATGGGTGATCCTGACCAAAAAATTTGCATTCAAGATCAAAAAGAAGATGCAATATTCTTTTCTAAATTTTTCTTCACTGGATAAACGAAAATATTATTGTGAACGAGAGTTATTGTTAAATAGAAGATTTTCAGATATTTACCTGGATGTTCTTCCAATTAAAAGTGAGGGTAACAACCTATCTATAGGAGTTGGCAAAGGGGTAACTATTGATTATGCAGTTAGAATGAAGAGGTTACAAACAGCCAAACAAATGGATAACTTGTTACGAAAAAAGCGTATTAACAAAACACAAATAAAGGTACTTGCCAAAAAGATAGCCGCTTTTCATCAAAGAACTGATATTATCTATACTCCTTTTAATAAAACCCAAGCTAAAAATGAATTCAACGATATTTTAAGTGTTGCAGATTGGATTAAAACAAATTTGGGAAATAGCTATGCTGATCTTATTGAAAAAGCTATTATGAACAGTGATACTTTTTTAGATCAAAACGAACAATTTATTGCAAAGCGGATCAAGGCGGGCTTTTGGCGTGATGGCCATGGTGATTTGCACTCAAAAAATATTTTTCTCTATCAAGATCCTGTTATTTTCGACTGTATTGAATTTAATGATACTTTCCGGCAAATAGATGTACTCAATGAAGTTGCTTTTTTCTGTATGGATTTGGAAGCTTTTCAGCGAGGGGATTTAAGCAAACAATTCATGCAAACTTACCTTGAATTATTTCCTTGTATGAAAAGCCAAAATGAAGAAAAACTATTTACCTATTATAAATGTTACCGAACCAATGTTCGAGCCAAGGTAAACACATTAAGAGCTATGCAGTCTATTGATAAAATTGAAATAAACAAATATTGTATTGAGATAAAGAAATACCTGAATATGATGGATTATTATAATGGTGAGTTTCATTCACCAAATTAACGACATTGTACTGAATATTATGTAAGTTATAAATTACATTGAGGAATTACCATATTCATAGAGGTTTTTTTAAAACTCTAGCTACATTATTTAATTTTAAATTTTAAATCACGTTTATATAGTTGATCTAATATTATTGTTTGCACTTTTTTCTACCGTGCTCTGGGCAGGTGAATTGTATAAATTTTTGATTAAATAAATATTATATTTACATAACTCAAAAACTAAATTTGAAATTTATAAAAATGAATGATTCCTTGGTATATAATGATATGCAAAAAACAGCTAATGCTTTTCTAAAAATTTAATTTTTATCACAATTATGACTCAAAATGAACTCAAAGAGTTTTTAGAGACTAAAGTTATTGCATACAATAATCCTAAATTTATTGAAAGTGATCCTATTCAAATACCACATCAATTTTCTTTAAAAGAAGACATTGAAATATCCGCTTTTTTAACTGCAACCATCGCTTGGGGAAATAGAAAAATGATTATCAAAAATGCACATAAAATGATGAATTTACTAGGGAATTCACCTTATGATTTTATAATGCAACATAATGATAATCAACTAGATTACTTTGACAACTTTGTTCATAGAACTTTTAATTCAAACGATTTTAGCTATTTTATAAAATCGCTAAAAAATATTTATCATAACCATAACGGATTGGAATCTGTTTTTTCAAAATATGCTGAAAATGATTCTATGCAAAATGCAATCCATCATTTTAAAAAAATATTTTTTGAAATAGAACACCCAATCAGAACACAAAAACATATTTCAGATCCTCAAAAGGGTTCCGCTGCAAAACGAATAAACATGTTTTTACGATGGATGGTTAGAAATGACAATGCCGGTGTAGATTTTGGTATCTGGGAGACATTGTCTCCTTCGCAACTTTCTTGCCCCTTAGATGTACACTCAGGTAATGTAGCAAGAAAATTAGGTTTACTATCACGCAAACAAAACGACGCAAAAGCTTTGTTAGAATTAGATTCAAATCTTAGAAAACTAGACTCGAGAGATCCTGTAAAATTTGATTTTGCACTATTTGGTCTTGCTGTTTTAGAAAAGTTTTAAAATACTCATGGAGTGACTGTGACTACTAAGTTACTCATCTGATGACTCTTTTCATAGCGGTCATTAGTCATCTGATGAATCATAAATCATGAACTATAAAACAAAAAAAGCAGGCAATATGCCTGCTTTTATTAATATTCATTATTTATTAATTTATTTTGCTTGTGAAATTGCTTTAACATGGGCAAATACATCAACTCCGCTAACTTTTAACTCCAATTGTTTATCATACATTTTAACTCCTTTGACATCATTTAGTTGACCTTCAGGCGAAATTGCCTTAATACCATAAAACTCTCCTTTTTTGTTAATAGCTTTTATATGAATTATATTTCCTGAACGGCTAACCCCTTTCACATCCAATTTATCTCCTTCAGGAGTAAGAGCTTTAATATCATAAATAGTACCATCCTCACCAATAACTTTAACTGGAGCATATTTATCATCACTTAATAATACTTTTATCGGTAATTGTGCATCACCAATAAAAGCTTTAATATCCATAAGGCTTCGTTGGTTAGATTCTCTGATTGCTTTGATATCAAAAGTATTTCCATCCTTATCTATTGCCATAACATCTAATAACCTACCCTCTGGATGAATTGCTTTAATATGCCAAATAAAATTTTTACCTGAACACTCCATCGGTGGCAATGCTTTAATATGTGCATGCACTTCAACTCCATTAATCTTACACTCAATATTTTCTTTAGTTACCTTAATTCCTTTTACATCATTAAGTTTACCTTCTGGTGAAATTGCTTTTACACCATAAAACGTTCCATCTTTATTAATTGCTTTTATATGTATTATATTCCCCGAGCGAGCTACTCCTTTCACATCAAGTTTATTACCATCAGAAGTAATAGCTTTAATATCAAATATAGTTCCATCCTCACCTATTGCTTTAACTGGTTTATACTTATCTTCACTTACTAAAATTTTAATAGGTATTTTTTTACCTCCAACAAAGGCTTTTATATCAATAAGACTCCGTTGATCAGAATTTTGAATAGCTTTAACATCATAGATATTTCCGTCTTTATCTAAAGCCTTAATGTCTAAAAAACCACCTTCAGGGTGTATTGCTTTAATGTGCCAAATAATCTCATTAAAACTAACGGTTTCAGCCTCTTTCAAGGTTTCGGCAACTTTGGGTGCATTGTTAGTACAACCAAATAATAAAATTAAAAGCCCAAGAATTGAAACAATTCTTATTGTACGGAATACTAACGAAATGTTATTCATTTTTCTCATACCAGATTATTTAAAAATTATTTATTTGTTTATTTAAATTATTCTTAATTTACTTTTTCATAGCTGTTTTAATAGCAATAAAATATTTCTTAAAGTTAAGTCTAAATCCTTAATTATCTGCTGATAAAAATCAGTTTATTGATATATTTAAATATTATCAAATATGAATTTAATCTATTTGGTTTAGGTGTTTTTAAGAGGTTTTAATGTGCTTTATGGAAAGATTAAACTCTTCATTCTGATGAGAATCATTATATCTACTGATTTTCATCATTGATAAATTAAATTGCTTACTATACTTTCGAGCTCATGAACCCCAAAATATAGAAACTATGAGCAAATTAAATTATGTTTTTATTTTAAGTCTGGTGTTACTGTTTTTCACAGGCTGCACCGAAGAAGAGATCCTGCCTAAGTCTTTGGACACAGGTGATGATATTTCTCTAAAAAATACTAAAACAAAGCATTTTGTACCATTTAAAGCTACATTTGAAGTATATATAGATAAGGTTACCCATATCCCGCCTCCCCTCCCAAAAGAACAGAATGTGATTGGTAATGGAAATGCTACACATCTAGGTAAAACAGAATTGTTTATGGAACAAAAATGGTGGCCACCACATGCCCCGCCTTTAATCCCACCATGGACTGGTACAGGAATCGGTGAGATTACTTTTACTGCAGCTAATGGGGATATATTATTGGCAGAATATAATAATGCTACAGGTTTTCATAAAACAAATAACCTTGTGATTCTTAAATTTACAGGTTATTTTAAAAATGGAGGAAGCGGTAGATTTGCAAATGCTCAAGGTTCATTTGAGTATTATGGAGAGTATAACCCAATGATAAATAAAGCAATAGCAACTCTTAGAGGCAAAATAAAGTACCACAAATAATTTTTAAGCTCTTTAAATTAAGAAGCCTTCTTTTCGGAAGGCTTTTTTGAGGTAAACACAATTTATATATTTTCGATCTAAAAAATGAAACAATATTAAATTTTGATTATTAAATTTTAAATTAGTTTATCTTTGCAAACTTAAATTTTGTAAAATGCGCCTACACAGAACATTAGTTTTTGCAGTTATTGATTCCTTAAATTTAATTTTTAATGAAAATGAGTATGCTGATAAAGTTGTAGCAAAGGCTTTAAAAAGAGATAAAAGATGGGGATCTAGAGATAGAAAATTTATTGCCGAAACAATTTATGAAATGGTTCGTTGGAAAAGATTATACAATGAAATTGCCGGAACCAAAGAACACTATACCAATGAAAATTTATGGAAAAACTTTACGGTATGGGCAATTTTAAAGGGTTATAATTTACCGGATTGGAAACAATTTGAAGGCACACCTACTAGAAGAATCAAAGGTAAATTTGATGAATTACAAAAACAAAGAAAATTTAAAGAATCTATACCTGATTGGTTAGATGAATTAGGAGAAAAAGAACTAGGTGTTAAATGGGAATCCGAAATTAACGCATTAAATGAACAAGCTAAAGTCATATTACGTGTAAATACTCTAAAAACAAATAGATCATACCTCAAAAAATTACTTGCAACAGATAGTATTGAAACCGAAATTATTAAATCTCAACCAGATGCATTAATTTTAACTGAACGCAAAAATGTATTTTTAACAGATGCTTTTAAAAAAGGTTTTTTTGAAGTACAAGATGCTTCTTCCCAAATGGTTGCTCCATTTTTAGATGTAAAACCGGGCATGCGAGTTATTGATGCTTGTGCAGGTGCAGGAGGTAAAACTCTTCATTTGGCTTCGTTAATGCAAAATAAAGGACAAATAATTGCATTAGATATTTATGGTAATAAACTAAAAGAATTAAAACGAAGAGCAAAAAGAGATGGTGCTCATAATATTGAAACCCGTCACATTGAAAGTACAAAAACTACCAAAAAATTAAAAAATACTGCTGATAGAGTTTTAATTGATGCACCTTGTAGCGGATTAGGTGTTTTAAAGAGAAACCCTGATGCTAAATGGAAACTACAACCTGAGTTTATTAAAGAAATTAAAAAAACACAAGCTGAAATTTTAGAGAATTATTCAAAAATGGTTAAAATTGGTGGTAAATTAGTGTATGCTACTTGCTCTATTTTACCATCAGAAAATGAAGATCAGATAGAAAATTTCTTAAAAAATCATCCTGAATTTAAATTGATTGATGATAAAAAAATATCACCTGTAAAAAGTGGGTTTGATGGTTTTTATATGGCATTGATGGAAAAGACTAATAGTTAAAAGGTTAAAGTGAAAAATTGAAAGGAGAAAGTATTAAGAAGTATTTATCTAATAACATCAATAGCAAAGATAAAAGAGCAAATTTAAAAATAGATTAAGCATTAAGCATTTTAAAAAAAAATAAAATATCACATTTATTAAAATATTTATTTATCCATTCTTATCAACATTTCAAATTATACTACATCAATTATTTAAATTTGCAATAATCACTTTAATATAGATAAAATGATCTATTTTTTTGCAAAAAACGACACCATCTTTACAGTTTCAACCAATGTAGAATTTGATAATAAAAATTTAGAAAAACTTCTTTGGCTTTTCGGAAATGCAAATCAAATTGAACAGAAAGAAATTGTCGGGTATTTTATTGGTCCACGTAAAGAAATGATTACTCCCTGGAGTACAAATGCAGTTGAAATAACACAAAACATGGGAATTTCAGGAATAACTCGTATAGAAGAGTTCTTTAAAAAAGATACTGTTAAACCTGATTATGATTCTATGATCCAACATTTTTATACAAAATTAGATCAAGAAATCTTCACGGTTGATATAAAACCAGAACCTGTTTTAGAAATTGATGATATTGCTACCTATAACCAAAAAGAAGGGTTAGCATTAAATGAAGAAGAAATTGAATATTTAAAAAATCTTTCTAAAAAATTAAATCGAAAATTAACCGATTCCGAAATATTCGGATTCTCACAAGTAAATTCAGAACATTGTCGGCATAAAATTTTCAATGGGACTTTTATTATAGATGGAGAAGAAAAGCCAAATTCTTTATTTGGTATGATTAGAAAAACTTCTAATATAAATCCAAATTCTATAGTTTCTGCTTACAAAGATAATGTTGCTTTTATTGACGGGCCGATCATTGAACAATTTGCTCCAAAATCCTTTGACAAGCCCGATTTTTATGAAAAAAAAGATGTAAAATCAGTCATATCAATTAAAGCGGAAACACATAATTTCCCTACTACTGTTGAACCTTTTAATGGTGCAGCTACAGGTGCTGGCGGTGAAATTCGCGATAGACTAGCCGGTGGAAAAGGATCACTTCCTTTAGCAGGAACCGCTGTTTATATGACGCCTTATTCCCGTTTAACGGAAAAGAGTTCTAATAATTATCGGGAATGGGAAAATATGCAAGAAAGAGATTGGCTCTATCAAACTCCAATTGAGTTATTGATAAAAGCTTCAAATGGTGCTTCTGATTTTGGTAATAAATTTGGTCAACCTTTAATTTCAGGATCTCTTCTAACTTTTGAACACGAAGAACACAACCGCAAATTAGGTTATGACAAAGTAATCATGCTTGCTGGAGGAATTGGTTATGGGAAGGAAAGTGACAGCTTAAAAGACAAACCTAAAAAAGACGATGCTATTATTATTTTAGGTGGTGATAATTACCGAATTGGTATGGGTGGCGCAGCAGTTTCATCAGCTGATACTGGTGCATTTGACAGTTCAATAACATTAAATGCCGTACAACGTTCTAATCCGGAAATGCAAAAAAGAGTAGCAAATACTATCCGAGCTATGGTTGAAAGTGATAATAATAAAATTGTTTCTATTCATGATCACGGCGCTGGTGGCCATTTAAATTGTTTGTCAGAATTGGTAGAAGAAACAGGTGGCGAAATTAATTTAGATGCTTTACCTATTGGAGATAAAACCTTATCTGCCAAAGAAATTATTGGAAATGAATCACAAGAAAGAATGGGCTTGGTTATTGCTAAAAAAGACATAAACTTTTTACATAAAGTGGCCGATAGAGAACGATCACCAATCTATGATGTAGGTAAAGTTACCAATGATTTTAGATTTGCTTTTACATCTAAAAAATTAGATAAAAACCCAATGGATTTCAATTTAATGGATATGTTTGGTAGCTCACCACATACTATTATGCGCGATAAAACCTTAGATAGAAATTATGCAAAAGTTAATTACAATGTAGATCATATTTACAATTATGTTAAGCAAGTTTTACAGCTAGAAGCTGTTGCCTCAAAAGATTGGTTAACCAACAAAGTTGACCGTTGTGTTGGAGGTAAAGTTGCCAAGCAACAATGTTGCGGCTCCTTACAATTACCATTGAATGATGTTGGAGTTATGGCTTTAGATTACAAAGGATTAAAAGGAATTGCAACTTCCATTGGTCATTCATCTATAAGTGCTTTAATTGATGAAAAGGCTGGCTCACGAAATTCAATTGCAGAAGCTTTAACC
Source organism: Flavobacteriaceae bacterium (assembly GCA_030613745.1). Lineage (GTDB taxonomy): Bacteria > Bacteroidota > Bacteroidia > Flavobacteriales > Flavobacteriaceae > Lutimonas. Next base: position 18,925 of record JAUWLK010000013.1, read on the forward strand.
AATATTATTTGGGCTCCTTTAGAAGAAAATTTGAAATCGGTTTCATTATCAGCAAATTGGATGTGGCCTTGTAGAAATGAAGGTGAAGATACCAGACTATACAATGCCGTTGAGGCTGTTTCAAAATTTGCTATTGACTTAGGTATCAATGTTCCTACCGGAAAAGATTCATTATCAATGAAGCAAAAATATACTAATGATGAAGTTATTTCTCCAGGAACGGTAATTATTTCTGCGGCAGCGCAATGTTCAGATATCAACAAAGTGGTTGAACCCGTTTTACAAAATGTTAAAAACAACCAAATATATTATATCAACCTTTCAAAAGATGACTACAAATTGGGTGGTTCAAGTTTTGCACAAATTAGAAATAAAGTTGGAGCTGAAACGCCAACAATTAACGATACCTTTTATTTTAAAAATACTTTTAACACAGTCCAAAATTTAATCAAAAATAATTTGATTTTGGCTGGTCATGATATTTCTGCAGGCGGAATGATTACCACTTTATTGGAAATGTGTTTCGCCGATAATAATTTGGGTGCAAAAATTGATTTAAGTGCTATTGCAGAAAAAAATGCTGTGAAATTATTATTTGCTGAAAATAGTGGCATTATATTCCAAACCAGTAAAGCAAATGAAGTAGAAAATGTTTTAAATAAAAATAATATTGATTTTTATAATATTGGTTTCGCTGTCGCGGAAGAAAATTTAGAAATCACAAATTTAGACTTACAATTCAACATTGCGGATTATCGTGATACTTGGTTCAAAACCTCTTACCTACTCGATCAAAAACAAACTGCTAACAATTTAGCTAAAGAGCGGTACGACAACTATAAAATACAGCCTTTAGTGTTTGATTTTCCAAAACACTTTACAGGAAAATCTCCAGTTATTGACAGTTCAAAACCTCGTCCAAAAGCAGCAATAATTCGTGAAAAAGGTTCAAATAGTGAGCGTGAAATGGCAAATGCCATGTATTTAGCAGGTTTTGATGTTAAAGATGTACACATGACCGATTTAATTAGCGGAAGAGAAAATTTGGAAGACATTCAGTTTATTGGTGCAGTTGGTGGTTTTTCAAATTCAGATGTTTTAGGTTCAGCAAAAGGTTGGGCTGGAGCGTTTTTATACAATGAAAAAGCCAATAAAGCTTTAAAAAACTTCTTTGACAGAGATGACACTTTATCTGTTGGAATTTGTAACGGCTGCCAGCTATTTATGGAATTAGAAGTCATCAACCCAGAACACAAAATTCACGGAAAATTATTACACAATGATTCTCACAAACACGAAAGCAATTTTACTTCGGTAAAAATTCAAGAAAATAATTCGGTAATGTTATCCTCTTTGGCAGGAAGTACATTAGGTGTTTGGATTTCGCATGGTGAAGGTAAATTTAATTTCCCTTATGGGGAAGAAAAATATAATATTGTAGCCAAATACGGTTATGAGGCTTACCCAGCCAACCCAAATGGTTCTGACTTTAATACGGCGATGATGGCCAGTGATAACGGACGTCATTTGGTAATGATGCCACATATTGAACGCTCTACTTTCCAATGGAATTGGGCAAATTATCCGGGAGGAAGAAATGATGAAGTAAGTCCGTGGATTGAGGCTTTTGTTAATGCTAGGAAATGGATAGATAATATTTAAATATTCATCTGATGACTCTTTTCACAGCGATTATTAGTCATCTGATGAATAGTTTATTCACGGGGTGAATATAACCAGTATGAAGATATTCACCCGGTGACTTACTTAACTCTTGTAATTATTTTAAAACTAATCCGACAAAGCCTAAAATAACTTTAAACAAATTTAATTTTGGCTTTATTTCTACCTTTTATATTTGGATTTACCACTTCTTTTTTAGGAATGTTAGCTCCTAGTATGTTAAATATTACTTCTGTAAAAATAAGTATAGAAAGAGGGAAAATTAATGCTACAAAATTTGCTCTTGGAGTTTCAATTATTGTATTAGTACAAGCTTATGTAGCTGTATATTTTACTAAATATTTAAAAGAAAACCCTGATTTTATACAAATACTTCAAAAAATTGCTTTGGTAATTTTTGTATTACTCTCTATGTATTTTTACAGAGAATTTAAAAAAGAAAACAAAAATACATCTGAATTTAAACAAAAATGTAAAGACACATTCTTGATAGGTTTATTATTATCCCTTTTAAATATGTTTGCCATACCTTTTTATTATGGTATTACAATGGTTTTGAATAAGGCTGGTTGGTTACAATTATCTCAAAATAACATTTTACTTTTTGTTATAGGATCTGCTATTGGGACTTTTATGTTACTTTATTCATACTCTAGTTTTGCGAAATTTATTCAAGGTAAATCTAAAAAAACGTCAAATAAATTAGACTTGATATTAAGTTTTTTAACTGGATTTTTGGCTTTGGTTACTCTTGTTAAATTATTCTAGACTACTAGGCATTAGACAAAAATATTTTTTCCTTCTTACTTCTTACTACTTACTCCTTTTAAGTTTTCTGTTTTTTCTTTTTAGCTGCAGGAAACAACACATTGTTTAAAATCAATCGATAACCTGGAGAATTTGGATGTAATTCAAGTTCTGTTTTAGGATCACCAACTCTATGTTGGTAATCCTCGG
>JAUWLK010000132.1 GCA_030613745.1 Flavobacteriaceae bacterium
CAATTTGTAACAGCAAAGTTGATTTACCTATACCTGGCTCACCACCCAATAAAACTACCGAACCTTTTACCAAACCTCCACCTAAAACTCTATTTAGTTCATTATTATTTGTTGGAACTCTGTCTTCTTGAGAAGCAGAAAAATCTTGAATTTTTAAAGCTTTACTTACTCTTTTTGAAGGTGTAGATTGTTTCCAACTTCGTTTCTCTTCTTTTTGGATAATTTCTTCAACAATTGTATTCCACTCATTACAAGAGGTACATTTACCCACCCATTTTGGAAATTGAGCTCCACAATTTTGACAGAAAAATGATGTTTTGGTTTTAGCCACTATAAAAAAGTTTATTCGTTGATTTGTGTATCTGCTTAATCGTTTTGCGTTAATTTAAGCCCTTTGCTTCGCTCGAATTGACAGTGTGATTCGCATTTTTAGTTTAGATGCAATCTAATTATCAGTTCCAGTCCTTCTGCTGCGCTCATGATAAACTCCGTCGACCTTGTCAGTTCGAGCGGAGTCGAGAACGGGTTTAAATACCCATCTTAATCTTTATATTTATAATGTGTAGCATTTCTACATTCTGATAATATTTGTAGCATATCAAAATTTCCTTTTGCTAAAGCTAATTTTTTCTTAGCACTCCATTTTTTAATTTTATTTTCAAAAGAAATTGCTTGATTTACATCATTAAATTCTTGATAAAAAATTAATTCAACAGGTCTTCTACTGTATGTAAATGACCCTTTATTTTTTCCTTTTTGATGTTCTAAAAGTCGTCTTTCAATATTATTTGTAAAACCTGTATACAATAACCCATCTGCACATTTTAAAATATAAATATAATAAGTTTTCATAATTTAAGTTTCTTACTCATTCTCGACTCCGCTCGAATTGACAATATTACAAAATCTCTAAATTAAGAATTATTTAAATGATTTTAATTCCAAATTATCTCCATCAAAAACGGCATAAGTAAAATGGGTTATCCAATCACCAGTATTGATGTATTTACTATTTTTATTCAAATCAATTTCCATGGGTAAATGACGATGTCCAAAAAGAAAATAATCGTAATGTTTAACTTCTAATTTCTTCTTAGCATATTGTACCAACCATTCATTTTCTTCACCTAAAAATTTAACGTCTTCATCTCCTGAGATTAATTTATTTTTAGTTGATAAATATTGCGCTAAACTAACACCGAGATCGGGATGTAACCATTTATAAAACCATTTTGATACAGGATTAGTAAATACTTTTTTCATACGTTTATAGCCTTTGTCTCCCGGGCCTAAACCATCACCATGACCAATTAAAAAAGTTTTATTATTAAAAGTAAATTCTTTAGATTGATAATAAGTCGGTATTTTTAATTCGGTTTCAAAGTAATCTTTCATCCATAAATCATGATTTCCAACAAAAAAATAAATCGGAATACCACTATCACGAATTTCAGCCAATTTTCCCAAAACCCTAACAAAACCTTTTGGTACTACTTTTTTATATTCAAACCAAAAATCAAACAAATCACCTAATAAAAAAATAGCTTCTGCGTCTTTTTTTATCTGATCTAACCAAAGGACAAATTTCTTTTCTCGAATCAAGCTTTTTTCAAAAGATGGAATTCCAAAATGCTGATCTGAAGCGAAATATATTTTTTTGTTTTTGTCCATTCAAAAGATTCCTGTTTACACGGAAATGACAGTTAAGTTAATTGTTATTCTTGATCACTGGCAAACCATTCAGCATAAGAGTTTGCAGTTTCATATAATTTTAACGAATGTAAGGAAACATTTTGAGGTAATTGTGATTTTATTCTATCTGCAAAATCAAATAACATATTTTCACTAGTTGGTTGGTAAGAAACCAAAACTATTTTATGTGAATACCCTTCAATAGTTTTTGCAAGTTCTATATGTGGTGAATTTTGATTTAGCACTACTGCATGATCAAAAACATTAACAATTTGCTCTTTTACCATTTTTTTTAGATCCCCAAAATCTAACACCATTCCATTTTTAGGATTATCCAAATCATTTATCGGTTTACCAATAACTGTAACATATAAATGATAACTGTGCCCATGAATATTTTTACATTTTCCGTCATAACCATATAAAGCATGTGCTGATTCAAAGTCGAAGTGTTTGGTAATTCTTATATTATTCATAATAGGATTAATTATCTTTAGATTCTATTAAATCACATTTAATTCTTTTCCTACTTTAATAAATGCGGCTACAGCTTTTTCAATATGTTCTTTACTATGTGCTGCACTTAATTGTACTCTAATTCTAGCTTTATCTTTGGGTACAACCGGAAAGAAAAACCCGATTACATAAATTCCTTCTTTTAATAAAGCATTTGCCATGTCTTGTGATAGTTTCGCATCGTAAAGCATCACTGGTACAATTGCTGCATCAGCCCCAACCAAATCAAAACCAGCCATCTCCATTTTACTTCTAAAATAATTAGTATTTTCTTCTAATTTATCACGTAATGAAGTATCTGTGTCAATCATTTCAAAAACTTTTAAGGAAGCACCAACAATTGCCGGAGCTAATGAATTTGAAAATAAATACGGTCTTGAACGCTGACGTAAAATTTCAATAATTTCTTTTTTACCCGTTGTGTATCCTCCCATTGCACCGCCAAGTGCTTTTCCTAAAGTTCCGGTAACAATATCTACTCGTTCCATTACATTTTTGAGTTCTACTGTTCCTCTTCCGGTTTTACCGATAAACCCTGCAGCATGACATTCGTCAACCATAACTAAAGCATCATATTTATCAGCCAAATCACAAATCTTATCAAGTTGTGCAACAATTCCATCCATTGAAAAAACACCATCAGTAACAATTATTTTAAAACGATGATCTTGTTTATTAGCTTCTATCAATTGTTTTTCAAGATCTGCCATATCATTATTCGCATACCGATAACGAGCAGCTTTACATAGTCTAACACCATCAATAATTGAAGCGTGATTTAACGAGTCAGAAATAATAGCATCCTCTTTACTTAATAAAGGTTCAAAAAACCCACCATTAGCATCAAAGGCTGCAGCATATAAAATCGTGTCTTCTGTTTTATAAAAATCAGCTATTTTTTGTTCTAATTCTTTATGAATATCTTGTGTTCCACAAATAAATCTCACTGATGACATTCCATAACCATGTGTATTCATTGCATCTTTTGCTGCTTGAATTACTTCTGGATTATTCGATAAACCTAAATAATTATTGGCACAAAAATTAATAACTTCTTCTCCCGTTGAAATTTTTATTACTGCATCTTGTGAACTTGTAATAATTCGCTCACTTTTATACAAACCTGCTTCTTTTATATCTTGTAGTTCGTTTTGTAAATGTTGTTTTATTTTACCGTACATGTTTTGTTTTATTTGAAATTCTTACCTAAAATATATAAACCAATCTATTTTAAATTTTAGATGATACAAAAGTAATGAATTATCATTTATTTAATCTTTGAGATTTGTATTTTTGATTTTTTAAATTAAAGGTTAAACCTAGATCCCGCTGGAATATGGGGATTAATTCGACTTACCACGCCAAAGGCATGGAGTCTCATTAAAAATACTAGATGTCTCGAGATAAAAAAATAAAAATACAGTGGGAAGAAATAAGAGATAAAGTCTCTAAAAAATTTGGAGGAGGAGAAACTTTAGATATTGATTCTATAATTTACCTTATTGGTGTTCAGGAGCTAGGTAAAGGATTTCAAAAATTTCAAAAAGATGAAAAAGTCAATATCATGCATATTGCTATTTGTAAATTATTAGAACCTTTTGGTTATTATGAATTTGAATATTTTGATAAAGATGGGTGGCCTCACTACAAAATTATAGATGAATTACCTTTTTTAAAATCTGGAGAACAAAGTGTTTTAATGAAAGAAGCTATTGTGATGTATTTTGAAGAAAGAAGTTACTAAATAAACTAGCCTTGTTGTCATTTTTAGTTGTTAGAAATATTAGTAAAAAAATATACACAAATAACAAATAAATCTAAACTGCTTCAAACATTTTTCCAGGTAAAGGTTTTGTCACACCTTTTAATTCTAAATTTAAAAGCAATGTTGCTGTTTTATGAATGGGATATTTACAGTTTAATGCAATTAGGTCTAAATTTTGTTTACCCTCTTTCATTAAATAATTATAAATGTTTTCTTCATGCTCACTTAGCTCAACAAACAATTGTTTTTGAATGGGAGCCTTTACTTTTTTATCTTTTGTTTGCCAATTTAAAATATAAGCCAAATCTTTTGCTGTGTTAATCAATGCTGCCTGATTTGTTTTAATTAATTGATTACAACCATTACTGTAAATATCAGTAGTTCTTCCTGGTACTGCAAAAACATCTCGATTATATGAATTTGCTATTCCAGCAGTTATCAATGATCCTCCTTTATCAGCAGACTCAATCACAATTGTTGCTTCTGATAAACCTGCAACAATTCTATTGCGCTTTACAAAATTTTCTCTGTCAGGATTTGTTTTTGACCAAAATTCAGTAAAAAGCCCTCCATTTTCTTGCATTTTTAATGCTTCCTTTTTATGTTTTTTTGGATAAATATCATCCAAACCGTGCGCTAAAACAGCAATGGTTTGTAAATTATTTTTTAATGCTTGTTGATGTGTAAAAATGTCAATTCCGTAAGCTAAGCCACTAATTATTATCGGATCAAATGTTTTTAATTCTGAAATAAATTCTTCTAAAAAAGTTTTACCATAATTAGTTATCATCCTTGTTCCAACAATACTAATAATTTTTTTATGTTTTAAATTAATATTTCCTTTTTGAAAAAGTAAAATCGGACCATCAACACAATGTTTTAATTTTTCAGGATAATTTTCATTTAAAAATGTAGTGGTTTGTATATTGTTCCTGTTAATGAAATCATATTCTTTTTCAGCTTTCTTTATAAGAGATGAATCTTTTAATCCTTTAATGATATAAGAACCTATACCCGGTATTTTTTCTAAATTTTTTGATTTTTCTTGAAATACTGCCTGAGCACTTCCACAATGAGCGATTAATTTTTTTGCGTTGATGTCTCCTATCCCATTAGCAGATTGTATGGCTAAATAATATAAAATGTCAGTATTTTTCATGTTAAAACTGTAAATTTCAATATACAAAACATTTGTTAATAAAAATATTTCGCTTTTTGTAAATTCGTTTTGATTTTTTTTAGATTTGTTAAAGAAAATTAAATCCCCTAATCTATTGAAGCTAGCAAATTACATAAGTGATTTATTATACCGATATGAATGCGTTATTGTCCCTGATTTTGGAGGGTTTGTAACCAATAACAGGTCGGCAAAAATAAATACTTTAAATCAAACATTACAAGCTCCATACAAACAAATCACTTTTAATAGTCATTTGAAAAATAACGATGGCTTACTTGCAAATTACATTGCTTCCATAGATAAAATTGATTATGAATGTGCATTGAATTATATTAAATTTGAAATTGAGGCTTGGCGGAAGAAATTAATAAATGAAGATTTAGACCTAGATGCTATTGGATCATTTTCATTAATAAATAATAAATTACTCTTTGAACCACAACAAAAAATAAATTATTTAACCTCTTCTTTTGGATTAAATTCAATTGTTTTTCCTGAGATTAAACGTGAAGTTTATCAAAAACAAGTTATAAAATTAGAAGACAAAGCTCCTTTAATAATATCTTCTGAACGCAAAAAAGCACTAAATTATTTAAAATATGCTGCTATTTTTATTTTAGGTTTATCAGTTATTGGTTATGGAGGGAAACTATACAAAGATCATCAAAATAAACAATTGGTTGCAACTGCTAAAAAACAACAAAGAATTATTAATAAAAAAATTGAAAATGCAACTTTTGTAATAAGCAAACCCTTACCTACTTTAAATTTAAACATTACTGCTGAAAAGAAAAGTTTTCATGTTATTGGTGGTGCTTTTCGTTTTCCTGAAAATGCTGATAGAAAAGTCAAGCAACTTTTAGAAGAAGGTTTTGATGCCCGAATTTTAGGTGTAAATAAATGGAATTTATCTATAGTTTCTTACGGAAGTTTTTCTACAGAAAAAGAAGCTCGAGAAGTACTTGTAAATATTCAAAATAATATAGCAAAAGAAGCTTGGTTACTTATTCAAGAATTTTAAGTTGTTTGTTTTATTCAATTAATCTCATTTAAAAATTTAATGCAATGCCATCAAAAACTCCAAAAGAGTCTTTAACTGTTTTAACCGATTTAGTTTTACCGGGAGAAACCAATCCTCTTGATAATCTTTTTGGAGGTGAATTATTAGCAAGAATGGATAGAGCTTCAAGTATTGCTGCTCGTCGTCATTGCAAAAGAATTGTTGTTACTGCCGCTGTTAATCATGTTGAATTTACTAAAGCTGTGCCTGTAGGCAGTGTTTTAACAATTGAAGCAAAAGTTTCAAGAGCTTTTACCTCTTCTATGGAGATTTTTGTAGATGTATGGATCGAAGATCGTGAATCTGGTGATAAAACCAAAGTTAATGAAGGTATCTATACTTTTGTTGCAGTTAATGAAACTGGAACACCTGTAAAAGTTCCAAAATTAATTCCCGAAACAGAATTAGAAAAAGAAAGATTTGAAGGTGCTTTGCGACGCAAACAATTAAGTTTGGTTTTAGCCAAAAAAATGAAACCTAGTGATGCAACTGAATTAAAAGCCCTTTTTAAAAATTAATAAAATTAAAATTTATTGATCACACTTTCAATTCCACCCAAATAAGTCCTTCCGAAAAGAATTAAATGCACTAAATTTGGGTAAAGATTATGGATTTTTATTCTATCCTCCCAATTTTTTTCTAATGGAAAAATTTCATTGTAAAATGAAATAAATGAATTATCAAACCCACCAAACATTTGTGTCATGGCGATATCCATTTCACGATGACCAAAATAAATAGCAGGATCAATAAAAACAGGTGTTTGATTTTTCCCTCTTAATAAATTTCCTGACCAAAGATCACCATGAACAAGTGAAGGTTTTTCTTTTGGAAGAATTTCTCCCAAACAACCAAATAAATTTTCAAAGGTTTTTAAATGGTGATTTGTCAAAAGGTTTTTATCAAAAGCCTGTTTAACTAAAGGTGAAATTCTGTTCTCAATAAAATAAGTTTCCCAAGAGTTTTTTGGTGTATTAATTTGATTTAAAGAACCTATATAATTATTGTATTTTAAACCAAACATCTGACTACTCATTTTGTGTAGTTTTGCTAAATCAACAGCAAAATTTCTCCAAAATTTATTTGCAATAGATCTCTCATCAATATATTCTAAAATCAAAAATTGGTTGTTAAAA
>JAUWLK010000203.1 GCA_030613745.1 Flavobacteriaceae bacterium
AGGTGAAAACCTATCTATTGATAAAACAGATTCGAAGTCAGATGATAAAAATTTCCTTCAAAATACAATACCAACAAAAAAAGAAGAAGCAAGCATAAAACAAGTAAGTTTTGGAAAAAAAGATAGTTCTTCTAAAAGAGGATTGTGGACTATTTTTATCATTGCTTTTTTCTCTGGGTTTGCTGCCCTGCTTACACCTTGTGTGTTTCCAATGATACCTATGACGGTAAGCTTTTTTACCAAACAAAGTAAAAATAAAGCTGCGGGTATTAAAAATGCTATTATTTACGGAGTTTCAATTATAATTATTTACGTTCTTTTGGGCTTATTGGTAAGCTTTATATTTGGAGCTGATGCCTTAAATGCTCTTGCAACCAATGTGTGGTTTAATATTCTATTCTTTGTTTTATTAATCGTTTTTGCTGTATCTTTTTTAGGTGCTTTTGAAATTACTTTACCTAGTTCCTGGGGTACTAAAATTGATGCCCAAGCAGATAGAGGTGGAATGATTGGAATCTTTTTTATGGCCTTAGCTTTGGCAATTGTTTCTTTTTCATGTACAGGGCCAATTGTTGGAACGCTACTGGTTGAAGCAGCTGCCGGAGGTAATCAAATTGGTCCGATTGTTGGAATGTTCGGTTTTTCACTTGCAATAGCCTTGCCTTTTGCTTTATTTGCAGCTTTCCCTGGTTGGCTGAACTCTTTACCTAAATCTGGTGGCTGGCTAAATACTGTAAAAGTGTTTTTAGGCTTTTTAGAACTGGCTTTAGCTTTTAAATTCTTATCTAATGCCGATCTAGTACTTCAAGGTCACTGGCTAGAAAGAGAAGTATTTATTGCCATTTGGATTACCATTTTTGGAGCCCTGGCTTTATACCTTTTCGGAAAGATCAAATTACCACATGATTCTGATTTAACACATATCTCTGTAGGTCGATTAAGTTTAGGTTTATTCGTTATGGTATTTACCATTTATATGATTCCTGGTCTCTGGGGAGCACCATTGAAATTGATCAGTGGTTTCCCTCCTCCAATGCATTATAGTGAATCTCCTTATGGTGTAGGATTTACAAAATTAGGTGGTGGAACTTCCCATAAAGAAATTCCGGAAGGAGCACATTTAGGTCCTCATGATATTATTTCATTTCATGATTATGATAAAGGAATGGCTTATGCTAAAAAAATAGGAAAACCTGTTATGTTAGATTTTACCGGTCATGCTTGTGTGAATTGTCGTAAAATGGAAGAAAGAGTATGGTCAGACCCAAAAGTTCTTCAGGTTTTGAATAATAAGATAGTTTTAATATCTCTTTATGTGGATGATAAGAGATCTTTACCTGAAAATGAACAATATACTTCTGAAATTACCGGTAAAAAAGTAACTGCTATCGGTAAAAAATGGAGTGAATTTCAAATCAAAAAATACAAAGCCAATGCGCAACCTTATTATGTGCTGTTAGATCATAATGGCAATAATTTAAATGAACATATTGCATATAACCCAAATATTGAAGAGTATTTGGCCTGGTTAAAAGAAGGGATAGGGAAGTTTAAAAAGTAATTTCAAGGTTGTTAAAGCAATAATCTGGTGCCATTAAAAAAATTATTGTTACTTTAGTTACAACTTTTTATTAAATGGAGGATCCTTTTTTAGATAAAATAAAGCAAATTATTTTAAATCACTTGGATGATGAAAAATTTGGCGTAAGCGAATTAGCATCAGAAATTGGTTGGAGTAGATCTCATACATTTAAAAAGGTAAAGTCTGTAACAGGTATATCTGCAAATCAGTTTATTAAGGAAACTCGCCTTCAGGAAGCTGCTAAATTAATTTTGAATACTGACCTTAACGCTTCTGAAATATCCTATAAGATAGGTTTTAGCAGTCCCTCATATTTTAATAAGTGTTTTAGTAAATACTATGGTGTAACTCCGGGAGAATATAAAGAAAATCCTATTCTTAAATCTATTGATCAACAAGCTTCACAAGCTAGAATAAAAAAGTTTAAACTTATTTTTTACTTACTCGGAGCAGCATTATTAATATTTGGAATATTTTCAGTTATTAAGAGTAAAAATAACCCTCGTGAGATATCTATTGCTGTTTTATATTTTGATGATCATAGTCCTGAATCAGATATGCAATGGTTTTGTAACGGACTTACTGAAGAAATTATTGAAAAATTAGCTGGAATTGAAAAGTTAGAGGTTGTCTCACGAACCTCGGTAAAACAATTTAGAAACACTAATATACCAATTGATGAAATAGCAAAAACTCTTGATGTAGATTATATCCTTGAGTCAAGCATATCCAAATCAAAACACAACGATTCTGTTAGAATTATTACCCAATTAATAAACTTGATGGATAAGCATGTGTGGTCAAATACTTATGATGAAAGTATTGAAAATTCATTAAAAATACAAAATGACGTTTCTAAACGTATTGTAAAACAACTTAATATTACGCTAAGTCCTGATGAAGTAAAATACATAGACAAGTACCCAACAGATAATAAGGATGCTTATAGTTTATTTCTTCGTGCTGAATATCAAAAAAGCTTGTTTAATAAAGCTGCTTTTGAAAAGGCTTTTCCTTTGTATGAACAAGCAATTGCATTAGATAGTAATTTTGTAGATGCGTATTTGGGTTTGTCAAAAATCTGGGAAATTAGTGGATTAGTTTGGGGTATTTATGATGAACAAAAAGCCTGGAATAATTCAAAACAATTACTATTAAAAGCCAAAAGTATTGACAGTGTTAATAGTCAGATAGATTATAATTTACATATTGGTTATTTTTATTATGAATGGGATTTTGAAAACGTGGAAGAATACTATCAAAAAAGATTATTAAAACCTCAGTATGAAAATTTTACTGGTTTGATTCTGGATTATGCGATAAAAACAGGAAGATATAATGAAGCATTTCTTATAAATGAAAGATATATAAAAGATTTCCCAAATATTGGTCACACATATATTTTTAAGGCAGAATCTTTAATGTTTCTTGGAAGAGAGGGTAAGGCACTTGAAGTTTTGGAAAAAAACAATTCCATTTATAGTGATAATCTATATTATCTGCGAGGATCAACAAAATTGAATTTTTATCTTGAAGAATATGAAGAGTCTCGAAATCAACTGAAAAAAATCAGAATCAAATTCCCAAATGAAAATCCATCAATTTTAATTTGGTTTGATGCGGTTTTTGCTAAAATGGATGGGAAAAAGGAAAAGGCTGCATTATATTTAGATCAACTTATAAATCTTTATGAAACACATAGCTCGGGAAGCCCTGCGTGGTTTATTGCACTCTACTATTGTTATTTTGAAGATTATGAAAATACTTTTACATGGCTGCAAAGATCATACGATCGTCATGAAGTAGAGATGACCTGGCTTAGAGAAGAACCCCTTTTAATTCCTTTACGCAATGATGAGAGATATAAAGATCTTTACCATAAAATCGGTTTTTCAAAAATCAAATAGATCCCCGTTTTAAAGCATTCTTTACCACTTTCATATTGGAATGAGTGAAGTTTTCAATTACCTTTCAGCTACAAATTTAAAACTTTACAAATTTCATTCAAATTTCAATTCTTTTATTTCAAAATGATCCAAAATTACTATCAATGATATAAAATTACCATCATTTGATACAGGTTTACAATTGAAGAGTTCATTATTTATATCATCAGAGTGTAATTGTAACTAACTTTGTTTCAGAATGTTATAATACATTAATTTATAAGAGACTAAATAATTTATAAGAGACTAAAACATTTAAATTATACAATAGTTGTAACATTAAAATTAACCTATTAAATATGAAAATATGAAAACAAAACTAGTATTAACAGTAATTCTAACATCCTTTTTACTTTTGACTGGGTGTACAAGTAATGACGACAGTGTTCAAGAATCGGAATCGCTATCCAAGAATTCATCTGTATCCAAGAGTTCATCTTCAATTAACCAAACTTATCCACAAGCACAAGCAGAGGTCTTAGAAACTTTTGGCGCCATTGCACAAAGTATAATGGACGGAGCCGGACATGGATATTATGGCGAATTTATGGACCAGCTTATCTCTTTTCATGCCTATGGAGACAAGTTTACTGAATTCAATGGAGGACAATCTTTCGATAGTGCGGGTAATGAACATAATGAACGTCAGTTATTTGGTGAAGATTTAGAAGAAGATGGAGTTATACGATTTGACGCTCTCCCTGGAACTTTGAAAGTTGCTGTATATTATGGAAATGTAGCTAATTTAACCTTTACCTCAGATTTTGAACTGATGCATAAGGAATATGGACATATTATAATCAATAATCTAATTACTTTATTATTTGTTAAAACAAAGGGTAAATGGAAAATGGTTCACGAACATCATTCTCTTGCAAATATGAATAATGGAGGCAGTGGTGAAAAATCAGGAACGGCTGATAAAACATCTTTATCCAAGAGTTCTGTAACTAACCAAACTTATTCACATGCACAATCAGAGGTCTTAGAAACTTTTGGGGCCATTGCAGAAAGTATAACACTCGGAGCCGGACATGGATATGATGGCGAATATATGGACCAACTTATCTCTTTTCATGCCTATGGAGACAAGTTTACTGATTTCAATGGAGGACAATCTTTCGATAGTGGGGGTAATGAACATAATGAACGTCAGTTCTTTGGTGAAGATTTAGTAGAAGATGGAGTTGAAAAATTTGGTT
>JAUWLK010000166.1 GCA_030613745.1 Flavobacteriaceae bacterium
AATAAAATAGCTGTTTTATCTCCACGAATTCTCAAATGCCTGTCAATACAATTTTCAGTAATATTAAGTTTTGCTCCTTCAAACCATTTTACTTCAGGTTTTTTAAAATCCCAACTCAAAACTTTATCCCAGCGTTTACGCCAAATAAAATGTTCTTCAGCTACTTCTTCCCAAAATCCTTCAGGGTCTCTAACCGACTTTCTATGTACTTGAAAATATTCTTCTAAGTGTTTGATGTGATAATTACTCATTCATTTTATATTTAGATAAATTCAACTAAAAAATAAATTTATTAGCCTTCTAAAATAGTAAAAATATTGATTATTGAATTGTTTTTTCTACTGATAACACTAAATCGTCGATTGAATAAAAAATTCTTGTATAAAATTGATGATTTTAATTTTCTAATTAATATTCATCGTTCAAAAAATGATTTGCCTTATTTTTGTAGAATGCAATTCAAACTAGAATCAGAATTTAAACCTACCGGAGACCAACCACAAGCAATTGAGCAATTGGTAAATGGAATTGAAACAGGTGAAAAATACCAGGTTTTACTAGGTGTAACAGGTTCTGGAAAAACCTTTACTGTTGCTAATGTGATTGAAAAAGTCAAAAGACCAACCTTAGTTTTAGCACATAATAAAACCTTGGCAGCGCAATTGTATTCAGAATTCAAGCAGTTTTTTCCAAATAATGCAGTAGAATATTTTGTTTCGTATTATGATTATTACCAACCCGAAGCGTATTTACCAACTACCGGACTTTATATTGAAAAAGATTTATCAATTAATGAAGATATTGAACGAATGCGTTTGAGTACTACATCTTCTCTCCTTTCGGGAAGAAGAGATGTTTTGGTAGTAGCTTCAGTTTCTTGTTTATATGGTATTGGTAATCCTGTTGAATTTAAAAAAAATATAGTTTCCATTAAAGTAGATCAAGTAATTGCTCGTACTAAATTTTTACATCAATTGGTTACTAGTTTGTATTCTAGAACAGATGCTGAAGTTAAAAGTGGGACTTTTAGGGTAAAGGGTGATACTATTTCTATTTATCCATCTTATGGAGAATATGGATTTAGAGTACATTTTTTTGGTGATGAAATTGAAGAAATTGAAAGTTTTGATCTTGTAAATAATCAAATTATTGATAAATTTGAAAGCCTAAATATATATCCGGCAAATTTATTTGTTACTTCTCCTGATATTTTACAAAATGCCATTCATCAAATTCAGGATGATATGATGAAGCAGGTAGATTATTTTAAAGAAATTGGTAAACACCTAGAAGCTAAAAGATTAAAAGAAAGAACCGAATTTGACTTAGAAATGATACGTGAATTGGGATATTGCAGCGGTATTGAAAATTATTCTCGCTATCTTGACGGAAGAGCAGCAGGTTCTCGTCCGTTTTGTTTGTTAGATTATTTTCCTAATGATTATTTAATGCTAGTAGATGAAAGTCATGTTACAATTCCACAAGTTCATGCCATGTATGGAGGTGATCGATCTAGAAAAGAAAATTTGGTAGAATATGGTTTTAGATTACCTTCAGCAATGGATAACAGACCTTTAAAATTTGAAGAATTTGAGATCATTCAAAATCAAGTTATTTGTATTAGTGCTACACCAGCAGACTATGAATTACATTTAACTGAAGGTGTTTTTGTAGAGCAAGTTATTCGCCCTACAGGTTTACTTGATCCTGAAATTGAAGTCCGCCCCAGTTTAAATCAAATTGATGATTTAATTGAAGAAATACGACAAAGAGTTGAAAAAGATGAACGCATTTTGGTAACAACTTTAACCAAACGTATGGCAGAAGAACTGACCAAATATTTAACTCGAATTCAAATTCGTTGTAGGTATATTCACTCAGATGTTGACACTTTAGAAAGGGTAGAAATTATGCACGATCTACGCAAAGGAATATTTGATGTATTGATAGGTGTTAATCTTTTAAGGGAAGGATTAGATTTACCTGAAGTATCTCTAGTTGTAATTTTAGATGCTGACAAAGAAGGTTTTTTACGTAGTCATCGATCACTTACTCAAACTGTTGGTAGAGCAGCAAGAAATATAAACGGAAAAGCCATAATGTATGCTGATAAAATCACAAAAAGCATGCAACTAACTATTGATGAAACCAATAGAAGAAGAGAGAAACAAATCAAATACAATACAGAGAATCATATTACACCGAAACAAATCATAAAAAACATAGATGACTCTTTAACTAAAAAAGAGATAACATCTTATCAATATGAAAGTGCTAATGCTAAAGCTGCCGAAGTAGATTTAGAATATTTAACTAAACCCGAAATTGAAAAACGTATACGTCAGAAACGCAAACATATGGAATCTGCTGCAAAGGCTTTAGATTTTTTAATAGCTGCACAATTACGTGATGAAATTAAAGAATTACAAGAGCATTTATGATTTTTATATAAAGAATAAGAATAACAACTAAATAACAATATTATGAAATTACAGATTTTTACTATTATCCTAATTTTTACATTATTCGTGGGCTGTCATAACGAAAAAAAAGACACACTTCCAACAAACAATAACTATACCTTTTTTGTAGGTACTTATACTAATGGTGAAAGTCAGGGTATTTATAAATATTCACTACAAAATGATGGAATTCTACAAAAAATTGGTTTGGCAACTATATCTGATAACCCTTCTTTTTTGGCTAAGAGTTCTGATAACAAATACTTGATTGCCGTTAATGAAATTAATAGTGAAAATGGTTTAGGGACTGTTGAATCTTTTTTAATTAAAGGAGATAGTCTAAAATCTATTAGTAAAAGTTCAACTGGTGGAGCTCACCCTTGTTTTGTAGCAGTAAATGAATCCGGATTTGTATTAACAGCCAATTATACCAGTGGAAATATAGGCTTTTTAAAAATTAATTCAGAAGGTGAATTGACAAGTTTATTAGATGTACAGCAACATACCGGAAAAGGAACAACTGAACGACAAGAAGGTCCACATGCTCATTCTGTTTGGTTTGATCCAGATGGTAAAAATATAATTTCCGTTGATTTAGGTACAAATGAACTTTGGTTTTCTCATTTAGATTCTTTACAACAAAAGTTAATCCCTTCAAACCCAAATAAATTAAGTATGACAACCGGAGCAGGACCTCGCCATTTGGTTTTTCACCCTAATAAAAAATGGATTTATGTTGTGAATGAATTAAACGGTTCAATAACATTAGTACAAAAAACTGAAACTGGAAAATATAATATAAAAGGTTCTTTCTCAACCTTACCTTCAGATTATACCAAACCAAATACATGTGCTGATATTCATATTTCCAAAGATGGAAAATTTGTATATGCATCAAATCGAGGTCATAATAGTATTGCCGTTTTTGAAGTAAACACCATGGATGGATCTTTAATTTTTATTGGACACGAATCTACTCGTGGTGATGGTCCACGCAATTTTTCACTTTCACCAGATGATAAATTTTTGCTGGTAGCCAATCAACTTACAAACAATATTGTATCCTATAAACGTAATAAAACAACCGGTCTTTTAGAATTTAAACACGAAATTAAAGCACCAACTCCAGTTTGTATTTTATTCTAATTAATATTTAAAAAAACCGCTTGTAAAATAAAATCACTTTACATGAGAAATTCTGTTTTCTTATCTTTTTTCTTATCTTTTTTTGAAATTCTTGGCAACATTTCTTCAGGGAATGGGAAAACAATAGTTGAATTCTTTTCAGTGGCAATATCTGACAGGGTTTGATATAATCTCAATTTAATTGCCGAAGGCGATTTATCAATGAGCTTACCAGCTTCCAATAATTTACCGGCTGCCTGTTTTTCTGCAAGTGCCAGAATGATCTTTGCTCTTCTGGTTCGTTCCGCTTCAGCCTGATTGGCCATCATTCTTTTCATATTTTCCGGTAATTGGATGTCTTTAATTTTAACATCCAATATCACAATACCCCATTCATTTGTTTCCTGATCGACAATATCCTTAATGTTTTTACCCATTTCTTCTCGTTTCGACAATATAATGTCTAATTCAACTTTTCCACAGACATCTCTTAAAGCAGCCTGGGCAAGTTGCGTGATAGCAAATTTATATTCCTCCACCTCCAAAATTGCCTTTTCCGGATTGTTAATTTTAAAAAAGAGAACTCCATCTATACTACACGGTACGTTGTCTGCAGTCATTATTTCCTGAGAGATTATGTTAATGGTAATAACGCGAATATCCACGATCTGAATGGTTTCAACTATGGGAATGATCCATCTAAAACCAGGTTCCAATGTTTTAATAAATTTTCCAAATCTAAATTTTAATGCTCTTTTGTATTCAAAAATAATACGTATACCACTTAAAAAGAACAATATAATAATGATACTAAAATAAAATGATGGGTTCATAACTAATTGTGTTAAGTTTAATTTTTATAACTCAAAAACCTTTAATTTTAAATAAGGTTCCTTTAAAAAGTCTAAAAAGAAAGAGATTGCATGAAGAACCTCAATTTTTTAGCCTTCAATACATTAACATCAAAAAGAAAGTAGAAAACTTCCTTTCTTGGTTATAGGTTTCCTTCTAAAGTTACAAAAATTAAACTTGACCACAAAATATTAATAGACTTAAATTTCTTTGAATCTAGTCTTGAAAATGGTAGAAAAAGATTATAATTTTAAAATCTTATTGAGATCTTGAACAGATAATTTTAATAATCCGGATCTTGGAAGCCTTTTGGTTAGCTCTCTCCAATTTTCATCTTCCATAAACACTTCTTTAAAAATAGAAAGGGATTTATCTAACTGCTTATTGTTTGCCATAGCAACAGCTGTCCAGTATTTCATTTCTAGATTTTCAGGAAATAACTGTTGTGCTGTTCCATACTCTTTTAATGCCATAACCATATCTCCATGTTCAACTGCCAAATCACCTTTATTCATATGATTATAAGCATTATGAACTTTTAACAATCGCTCTAATTCCTTTATAGGATTTTGATGATCATCTACCCGTAAATCTACCAACTTATCTAACCATGGTTCATTTACAATTTCTGGTCCCACTACTATTAATGCTGCTGATTGTTTACCTCGAATATCTCCACCAGCCTGCTGTGCAGCCAGCAAAACTTTCAAAACTCTTTCCGCCAAGGGTAAATTACTATTTTCTTTAAACGATTTTACCATGGCTGGAACAACTTTATCATTTAACATCATATTAGCCTGTACCGAGAAATTGTCACCAATAATTTGATTGGCATATGTAATACAATTTTTACCTGTATATGCTGAAACTTTACCACGAACATCTAACATTGCGACCTGTCTTACATCTCTACCCCCATCTTTAGATACTAAAAATTCAAGAGTTTCTTTCGCATTTTTACCTTCAGACATTAATTTTAATCCATTTGGACCATAAGCGGGGTTTACAAAAGATTGTGTTGCGATTACACCAACACCTGATTTACCCCATGAGACGATACTCCCAACAGAAAACCAATGACTTTGTACTGCTACAGCCATCTCACCTGTAACTTTATCTCGTGCAACAATTGAAAAAGTATGGGCAAATTTTTCTTTGTAAACTTGTGATGTACCAATTGTAGGAACAAAAAATATGAATACAAATAATTTAAAAATTAGATTTTTCATGAAATTTTATTGAAGGTTAATAAAAAACTAAGTAAAAATACAATAATCATTTGAATTTTATTTTAGCTTATTTATTAACTAAAAAACTCACAAGCTTTACACTTGTGAGTTTTTTATATTTTATCTATTCTAAAGTTGAACAAATCAAAAACCGAATAAATCTATAATAAAATTAGTTTCCTTTTTTATAATCTTCTAAAAACTTTGCTAATCCCATATCTGTTAAAGGGTGTTTTAACAAACCTTCAATAGCACTTAATGGTGCAGTCACTACATCAGCGCCAATTTTAGCACAATCAATAATATGCATGGTATGGCGAACAGAAGCAGCAAGAATTTGAGTTTTATATCCATAATTATCATAAATCTGTCTGATTTCAGAAATCAAGCCTAATCCATCTGTTGAAACATCATCTAATCTACCAATAAATGGCGACATATATGTTGCACCTGCCTTGGCTGCAAGTAATGCCTGCCCAGCTGAAAAAACTAAAGTAACATTAGTTTTAATTCCTTTGTCAGAAAAATATTTGCATGCTTTTATTCC
>JAUWLK010000134.1 GCA_030613745.1 Flavobacteriaceae bacterium
CATTTAAATAATCTGCATTTTGTATGAAGCCTTGTTCTAAACTATTTTTTGCAATTTTTTGATTTTCAAGAACTGTTTCTTTTGCTTTTTCAATAACTCCAACTGATTTGTAGGCCAATTGTAATTGCATATAAGTTTTAAGTACATTTAAATCAAGGTAATCTTCTTTTCTTTCGGTTTGTAGATTAGCTGCTTGTAATTGTAAGTTGGCTGCTTTACGCTTATTCCAACCATCAATATTAATTAAAGGTTGTAATAATTCTATTTTGGTGTTAAAGTTTTCTATTTGCCCTGGATCATTTAATAAATCAGGATTAAAGTCTGCCAAAGTAACAGTTTCTTGTAATAGTTTAAATCCAAATGAGTATAATGGATTATTTGTAAATGAGCTTGTATTAGATATATTAATATTTGGTAATATTACAGCTCTTGATTGTTCATAATTAGCCTTAGCTATTGCGTAATCTTGATGAGATATTTTAAGATTTGTATTGTTTTCTTTTGCTTTTATTTTTGCTTCTTCTATATTAATTTCTACTATTGATTGTGAAAAAGTGTTAGTAGAAAAAGAAATAATTATTAATCCAAATAAAAAGATTCTTACAATTTTAATAAACTTGTCAGTAGTCATAGTATTATAAATTAAATTCGCTGCAAAATTACTTTGATAAGACATTTAGATAAGTAACTTTTAATACACAAAGTTAGTTAAAAATATGTAAGCACATTCTTTTTAAAACAAGTTAACTACTTGAAATTAATAAGATAAAGTTCATATTTAAATAGAAGAGTATAATGTTTTCACAACTTCAATCATGAAAACGATTGCTCAATTTATTTTTTAGCCTTTTTTCTTACTCTCATATTTAAAGCTTCAACGCCTAAAGAAAATGCAATAGCAAAATATAAGTATCCTTTAGGTATTGCACCGACGTGTTGACCGAAAACTTCAGCATTTGATAAATGGGCGCTTTCTGTAACCAACATAAATCCTATTAGTATTAAAAAAGATAGAGCCAGCATTTGGATTGTTGGATGATTATTTACAAATTTACCAACCGGTACAGCAAAAATCATCATTATTATCATTGAAATAATAACAGCTGTAATCATTATGATCAATGCTCCTTCAATTCCGCTAGTCATTCCAACTGCAGTCAAAACGGAATCAAAAGAAAAAACGATATCTATCAAAACAATTTGAATAACTACTTTAGTTAGTGATGATTTTATTTTAGATGAGCTTGAGGTATTATGCTCAATTCCTTCTACTTTTTGATGAATTTCATGTGTGCTTTTGTATAATAAAAATATCCCTCCGGCAAATAATATGATACTTTGCCCAGAAATTCCAGCTTTTAGCCAAGAAAGATCAATTGTAAAAATAGGGTCTTTCATGGCTATTATATAAGAAACACCAACCAAAAGTATAATTCTGAATAACATTGCTAGAAAAAGACCAATATTTGTAGCTTTTTTTATTTGATTTGTGGGTAATTTTCCTGCTGATATCGATATAAAAATAATATTATCAATTCCTAAAATTATTTCTAAAAAAGTTAAAGTAATTAGTGCTATTAATGTATCAGCTTGTAAAAATATTTCCATGATTTAGAAATTTTAAAATTGGTATAATTTTAATCTAATTTATAAGCAGTCCCTTTTTGTTTAAATTTTGAACCTTTATAATAGGCTTTAAAATTATATGAATCTTTCTTAACTGCCGTAATTTTTACATGAAAAGGGGTACTGTCTAACAGTGTTTTAGGATTTTTTTTAAGTAAGATGTATTCAAAACTATTAACCCATTTTATATGAAAAGTATCATTTTTATTTTCAAAAGTCTCTATTTGAATAGAATCGTTTCTTTCAGCAAAAGATGTTATTTTGTTATCATCTAATACAGTTTTATATTTACCTGTTTTAAAATTATTAGGTTTTATTTTAGGTTTCTCTTGGCAAGAAAATAAGAGTATGCTCAATACTATAATTAAATACTTGTTCATAAAGTAAAGATAATTAAAATGATTCAATTGAAATTAATGAATCAATTTAATTTAGTATTAAATTCCAGTATAATTACTAGGTGTAATTGCTTTTAATTCACTTTTGATTTCATCATTTACATCCAAGGTGTCAATAAAATTAGCAATTGATTTTTGGGTGATTTTTTCATTTGTTCTTGTTAAACCTTTTAAAGCTTCATAAGGATTTGGATAAGCCTCACGGCGAAGAATAGTTTGGATAGCCTCAGCAACCACAGCCCAATTGTCTTCTAAATCTTTAGCGAAAGCGTCTTCATTTAATAAAAGCTTATTCAAACCTTTTAAAGTAGATGTAAAAGCTATAATTGTATGTCCAAATGGCACACCAACATTTCGTAAAACAGTTGAATCTGTCAAATCACGTTGCAATCTAGAAATAGGCAATTTGGCCGATAAATGTTCAAAAATAGCGTTGGCTATTCCTAAATTCCCTTCTGAATTTTCAAAATCAATAGGATTTACTTTATGTGGCATAGCCGAAGAGCCAACTTCTCCTTTTTTAATTTTTTGCTTAAAATAATTCATAGAAACATATTGCCAAATATCTCTATCTAAATCTATTACAATTGTGTTTATCCTTTTTAAATTATCAAAAAAACCAGCTAAATGATCATAATGTTCAATTTGTGTTGTAGGAAAAGAATGTTTTAATCCTAAATTATTCTCAACAAAGTTAGTTCCAAAATCTTTCCAATTGATTTGTGGATAAGCTACTAGATGTGCATTGAAATTTCCTGTTGCACCACCAAACTTAGCAGCAAATGGTATTGTTTTTAACAAGTTTATTTGTTGTTTGATTCTTTCTACAAACACATATAATTCTTTGCCTAGTCTCGTAGGTGAAGCTGGTTGTCCATGCGTTTTTGCAAGCATAGGTATTGCTTCCCAGGTTTTTGAAAGTTCTTCTAATTTTTCAATTAAAGAATTTAATTCAGGAACATAAACTTCAATATATGCATCTTTTATTGAAAGAGGAACTGCAGTATTATTAATGTCTTGAGAAGTTAATCCGAAATGAATAAATTCTTTAAATTTTTCAAGATTTAAATCATTAAATTTTTCTTTAATAAAATATTCAACCGCTTTAACATCATGGTTTGTAATCTTTTCAATGTCTTTGATTTTTTGAGCATCTTCAGATGAAAAATGGATATAAATATTTCTTAACTCTTCAAATAAAGAACTATCAAATTTTTTTAATTGAGAAAGAGGAATTTCACATAATGCAATAAAATATTCAATTTCAATTTTTACACGATATTTTATTAATGCTTCTTCAGAAAAAAAAGGTGCTAAAGAAACAATTATACTTCTGTATCGGCCATCAATTGGTGAAATAGCATTAAGGCTTGTTAAATTCATTATGTGATGTTTTTAGTAAGCTGTAAAAATAAGTTATTAAGTTCAAAGTAAAAAAGGTAAGAGTAAAAAGGTAAAAGTAAAAAGTATTTTTGCCTATTGCCTATTGTTATTTCAACTTTTTCAATATTTTTTTTGCATGAGCTTGATATCCGGCACTTCTAGAGCTTGTATTTTTTTCTAAAACTAATTTTAATTCTTGGTGTATCCAATCGTATTTTTTGCCTAATAAATACAAAGTATCCATTGCAAATACTTGAATAGAAATTTTGTGATTGCCAATCAGCCAATCAAAGTTATTTTCAATAATTTGATCTATATTTTTGTTTGTTAAGCGTTTATTAATCTGATTTCCAGTTTTTGAAAAATAGGTATTTGTGATAAAAAAGCAAACTTTTGATAAAGGGCGCAGAGCACTTTCATCGGTTATTTTGGTTAAATTTTTTGTATAATAATTAAGGTGTGGAATTAGTAAATTGATATTTTCAGAACAAACTAACTCTAAAACCCATGCTGCTTTTATAGAAAGCTTTGAAGAGCTTTCAAATACAATTTCTAATAAAAATGGAAAAGTTTCTGGGTGATTCAATACAAAATCGGTAGATTTATCACGATATATTCTTTTTGCATTTTTTAAAGAATTCAGTTCGTTAATTAAATCACTCTTATTCATTTTTATTCTTTTTATCACCTTTTTTAGGAGATAATTTATAAATTAAGTAGCCAAAACCAATAACAAAATGAGCAATGACAATTATCATTATGGTGTAATACCAAAAATTAGATTCGCGCATGGTATAAAATTTATACCAAAATTATAAAATTTTCTTATTTTTACCTTTATATCAAAAGCTTTTAATTAATTTACACAATAGAATGAATTATTTTTAGTTTAAAAAACATGAAAAAGCAACATACACTAATTATAACTTTAATAGTTTTTTTAACAGTCATTTTCCAAGATGTTAATGCACAAAAGAAAATCAACCAATTTGATACTGAAGGTAAACGTCATGGGGTTTGGAAAAAATATTTTAGTAATAACCGCATTAGATATGTTGGAGTTTTTGAGCATGGCAAAGAAAAAGGAACGTTTAAGTATTACTCTGCTTCAAATTCTGATTATCCGGTAATAAATAAAAAATTTCATGAAAATGGTATTTATGCTGATGTTCAATTTTTTACACCAAATGGAGTTTTGGAAAGTGAAGGAAAGATGAAAGGTAAAAAAAGAGAAGCCAAATGGTTGTTTTATCACCCTGATGGAAAATCAACAATGAGCGAAGAAAATTATGAAAATGGAAGGTTAGAAGGTGTTTATAAAACTTTTTACCCTGATGGTAAACCAACAGAAATTACTAGTTATAAAAATGGTCTTCTAGATGGAAACTATAAAAAGTATTCAATTAAAGGTTTTTTATATCAAGAATTTAATTACTCAAATGGTAAATTAAATGGTATGGCTATTTACTACAGTCGAAAAACCGGTGATTTAATTAAAAAGGGACCTTTTAAAAATGATTTACGTGTTGGTACTTGGGAAAATTATGTTGATGGTGAACTAGTTAGTACTGAACAACCTGCAATAAAGCCTGTTAGAGAAAAAGATTAAGAAATGCTAAGTTTTGAGTGTTGAGTTTTGAATGCTAAGTGTTAAATGCTAGGTCTTGGTACAAACTGAAGGCTAAAAATTATTGAGGATATTTTACTTGTGTATTTGCTCGAATGTTTGGTTTTAAGTTGTAAATTTTTAAGCTTTGAGTTTCAAGTTTTGCTTCTTACTTCTTACTTTTTTTGTCTTGTTTTTTTGTATCTTTGCATCCCAATTTTATAAAATGAAAAGAGTAATTGTCGGACTTTCTGGAGGTGTTGATTCAAGTGTAGCTGCTTATTTATTAAAAGAGCAAGGCTATGAAGTTATCGGTCTTTTTATGAAAAATTGGCATGATGATTCGGTTACTATTTCTAATGAATGCCCATGGTTAGAAGATAGTAATGACGCAATGTTGGTAGCTGAGAAATTAGAAATACCTTTTCAAGTTGTTGATTTAAGTAAGCAATATAAAGAACGTATTGTTGATTATATGTTTAGAGAATATAAAATGGGAAGGACTCCAAATCCTGATGTGCTTTGCAATCGAGAAATAAAATTTGATGTTTTTATGAAAATAGCAACTGATTTAGGTGCAGATTATGTAGCTACGGGTCACTATTGCCGTAAATCGGAATTTGATAAAGATGGAAAGATAATTTATAGTTTATTGGCAGGAAAAGATAATAACAAAGATCAATCTTATTTTTTATGTCAGTTATCACAAGATCAATTGGCAAAATCACTTTTCCCTATTGGAGAATTAACCAAACCAGAAGTTAGAGAGATTGCAAGCAAATTGGATTTGGTTACTGCTGAAAAAAAAGATTCTCAAGGTTTGTGTTTTATAGGTAAAGTAAGATTACACGAGTTTTTACAACAAAAACTAAAACCAAAAGAGGGAATTATTATTCAAATTCCGAATGATTCAGGAATTTATGATAGAGAGATTCCAAATTTTAAAACCAAAGAAGAAGAATTAGAATTTTTCAGTAAAAAATATCCTTATTCTATAAAAGATGGAAAAGTCGTTGGTGAGCATCAAGGAGCACATTATTTTACCAAAGGCCAACGAAAAGGTTTGGCTGTTGGTGGAACCGTTGAACCACTATTTGTAATTGATACAGATGTTGAAGAAAATATAATTTATACAGGTGAAGGTAAAGATCACCCTGGTTTATACCGCAATGTTTTATTTGTTGAAAACAAAGAAATTCATTGGATTCGTAAAGATTTAGAGTTAAAAGATGGCGAAGAAATGAAAGTTCTGGCTCGTATTCGATACCGTCAAGTTTTGGAAAGTGCCACTTTATATAAAACTGTAAAAGGATTGTATGTTGCATTCGAAAATAAGCAATCAGCTATTACAGAAGGGCAATTTGTTGCTTGGTATCAGGATGATGAATTGTTAGGGTCCGGAGTTATTTCGTGAAAATTGACCTACAAAAAAAAGGTAGTTACAAATTTATTTTTGTAACTACCTTTTGAATTATAATATTTTAAGATAAAATATTTTCTTTTAAAATTTACTAAAAGAAAAACCCTACAGAAACTTGAATTACACCATTGTGTATTTTGGAATTATCAGATTCTTCAGCATCAATTATGTTTGACAAGCCTAAATTATAACGTGCTGAAAAATTTAAACCATTTTCTAATTGGTAACCTGCTCCAAAGTTTAGTCCAAAATCGAAATCCTTCATGAATTCTTTTATGTCTTCTTCTTCAGATTCACCTTCTACTTCAAACTCGGCTTTGGCTGCTAATAAAATACCTATTTGTGGACCAGCTTCAAGACTCAACCCTTCAATTACATAATATTTCATCATAATTGGTATGTTCAAATAGTCTAATTTTAATTTTTCCTCAAATGTAAAATCATCTTCTGAGAATTTTGATTCTGCTCCTTGTGATGAATATAATAATTCAGGTTGTACAGAGAATTTGTCTGATAAAGGAATTTCAACTACAGCTCCAACATGAAAAGAGGTTCTCATATCGAAATCATCAGTTTCGTCTCCATTAATTGAAGCGAGATTAACACCCGCTTTAGCTCCAAACCTTATATTTTGAGCATTTACACTTGCAAAACTAAAAATTGCTATTACAGCAATTACACATAATTTTTTCATAATTTAAATTTTATTTCTATAACGAAAGGTTAATTATTTTATTGGATAATTTTTTAAAATATTTATAAATTTTAGAAATGATAAAATTTTTATAAAAAAATTATGAAAATATTGATTAGGGTCAAATTAAATTGTAATTATTTTTAGAGAGTTGTTTTTTTAACTATTTATTTACCGAAATTAAATATTTTCTACCCATT
>JAUWLK010000159.1 GCA_030613745.1 Flavobacteriaceae bacterium
TAAATAATGGTAATATTATCCGGGCGGGACATATTTGGCAAAATGGAGTATGCATGCCTTCGGGAAGCAATGGTAGACCGAAGAATGAATTTTTTATTGCTAGGGGAATTAAGATGAGTAAGAATAATAATATATATTTAATTGATTTAAGCCTCTTAAAACTCACCTCATCATAACGTACAAAGCTAAACCCAAGCATTTTACGCAATCTTGTAATCCAGTCTTGTAGGGTACCTAAAGGACAAACAAATCCGCACCAGGCTTTATTCAGAAAAAGAAAGAATATCAAAAAAATACCTAAACTTTTTAGAATACTGATTCCCCTGGGGCTGAATATTGTACTCCAGGTTGAATGTAATTCGTGTTGTACACCTATCAAATAACATCCCCCGGGGCTTCCTTCAACATAAGGGCAGGAAAATATCGGTAAACGTGAACCAATTTCAATAAAAAAGTATCCTCCATAAACAAAAATGAAAAATGACACTAATTGTATCCAAAATCTAAATCGAGATACATTTGAATTATCAATATATTTTTTAATCTTAATTATTTGCATCATTTATTAATTTGATTCGTTAAATTTTATCTCTTTATAAGGTCTTTTTCTACGTTCTTTATAGATAAATATACCTGCTATACTGACAACCATTGTAATTAAAAAAACAATCAGCCCCCACAGCATTGAGGCATACATTGTGCGTGCCGGGTGGTAACCATCTGACATGGTCAGTGTATAATGAACATATCCATAATTTTTACCATTATAATGAGTGTCTTTTTTAATGGTATAATCTGCTTTTAGCATATAATAATATATCTCTCTATTATTGAGCTCCTGCCATTTTGAAAAATAATCTTGTATAAACCGGGCATTAAATTCTCCGTTTTTATCGGTAATAAATGTTTTAATCCAACCTTTTTCAGTGTTTAGCTTCACTTTTACTCCTGCTAGTGGTTTTCCTTCAAAAATTGCTTTATAAGTTTCAGTTTTCCCCGATGAAGTGAAATAATGATAATCTTCATAGGGGTTTCGTTGTCGAATCATTTCAAAATCAGTTATTTCTGGATAGTAATTTACAGGCCTTGCTTCTAGTTTTTTGTGATGTCCGTTACGGCAACTATGATTTAGAAGTTCTGCTTTTGCAATATTTACATGCAAAGTATCACCTAGATCTTTCTTAATAATCAGGTAGGCATTGTAATAACCTTCTTGATTTAATTCAAACTTGGCATAACATGTTTTGGCCTTTACGATCTCAATAGGTTCCTTTTTGCCCTCAGGTGACATCAGGGTCAATTGAAAATCTGTACTATCAGTTAGACAAATGTATTCAGCATCTATTATAGAACTTCCTTTTCTTAACCATTGGATATTTTTTTTTGGAGGAGGTCCATAAGATCTCTTACTTTTTTTACCTGCACTTTTGGGCTCTCTTTTTTTAGTAGAATCTTTAGTTGCTTTATTGTATTTACTTTTTACTTTTTTACTATCACTTTTTGGTCTGGCACTACGTGCTTTTGTTTCTAAAGTAGATAGGCGATGCATTCCATTAGTTTTCACCTCTTTTTCCATACTTTTTGGAGGTGTATTAGAAAGCCAAATAGTTTCTTGAGCAACCAGAGATTGTGTAAATAATAAATAAATCAGGACTCCGCAAACTAAAGCAAGTCCTGATTTATTAATTTCACTAAATATTTTAAAAAATAACATAATCTATTATTTTAAATTAAAAATTATAGGAAATGGATGTATTTAAATTTACTGGCCATCCTGGAATATATTTATCTACCCAATATGTTTGGCGGGTAACTCGATCATATACTTCAGATGCATAAGCATAGGTTGCATAGTTTGTGTCAAATAAATTGTTTACAGCAACAGATGCCATAAAACCATTCCGTTTATACATTAATTTCAGGTTTACTAAAGAATAGCCTTCATATTCCATCGCCTCTTCGTTATCCATATAATATTTATCAATGAATTTATAATCTAAAGATGCTGTTAAACCAAATTTAAATCTGTAACTCAAACCAGTATTAAACATATTATGGGGTGTTTTTCGTAACGTATTGTCTCCATAATCAGGGCTATCATTGAATCTTGCATTCAGATATGAATAATTAGAATAAATATTAAATTGTTTTGTAAAATGATATTCTAGTGAAGTTTCCATTCCTGAATGTTTGGTTTTACCAATATTTTGATAAATCGGAATATCAGGATCAATCTCAGGTATAATTTCTGAGGAAATCTGATCCGTAAAATTCATCATATAAAAAGATGCCTGATAAATCAACTTATTATTAACATCACCTCTAACACCCAATTCATAATTATTTAAGTACTCAGGTTTTAAATCAGGATTAGCTATTCCTCCATACGAACTTCCAACAAATAATTGAGAAATTTGAGGAGGTCTAAATCCGCGGGCAATATTTCCAAAAACAGTCAAACTTTCAGTTGGATTATAGGCAAATCCAAATTTTGGACTAAAAGATGAAATACTGGTTGATGCAGAAGTATTATATTCACCTTCATTAAGATTGTCTGTCCAGTCATAGTTCACTAAATCATATCTAACACCTAGATTAATAGCTAGTTTATCGGTCAACATGAATTCATCTTCTATATAAGCTCCAAACATATTATAATTACTATCTCCAGTACTTGATAACGCTCCAAGTTCACCTGTATCAGTATCTCTACGGAATGTTTCATCATCATTTTTCTCATTGAGCATACTAAATCCAACAATTATTGAATTTTTCTTCCCAAATAGTTCGTGTTTGAATTGACTTCTAATTTCACCACCAAGTGAGCTGAGGTCACCTTTTGATAGTGCATAATCTGCATAAAACCCCTCTTCATTACTCTTGCGATAATAAAGATTGGTAAACAAATTTATTTGCTCTCCAAAACTTTGTGTATAAACCAAATTTGTTCTTAAAAATTCTCTTTCATATCCTGCAAACAAATTAGATGCTTCTGTTGACATATCATCAAACTGTTCTCGGTCAAGTGTTCCTGGTAAGTCCATATCAGTTTCAACATAATCAGCTGTAAACTGTAATTTTCCTGTATTATCAAATTGTTGAATAAGTTTTAAACCAACTCTTGCTGAATTTGAACCACTTCTATCTAAATAACCATCAGTATTAAAATATTTTCCTTTTACCAGATATGTAAACCCATTTTTTCCTCCATTAATATTACCTGAAAAAGTTGTTGTATTATAACTTCCATAAGAAGCCTTTGCTTTTCCATGAAATCCTTCTTTTGGTATTTTTTCGACAATATTCATAACTCCTGTAATACCATTAGGTCCGTATAGAGCAGAAACAGGTCCTTTTAAAATTTCAATTTTTTCTGCATTTTCCATATCAATTCCTTCAAAATCAGTTCGTCCCATTGCTTCGGTCAGTGAAACTCCATCAACCAAAACTAGTATTCCACTAGTTACGTGTGTATGTAGTCCTACACCTCTAAAACTTACAATATTTGTTTCGTTATGATACCTATCTTCTGTAAATACACCAGGAACTCTAATAAGTGCTTCTTCAATATTTCGTCCTTCAGTGCGTTCAAGTTCTTTTATACCCATTACATAAACGGGCGATCCAATTTTATCAATGTTTTTTTCAATTTTTGTAGCAGAGATTGTTATCTCATTTAATTTAATATTTTTAGTTTTCATTGAAAACTTAATTTGAGTTTTCTTTCCCGCTACCACTTTGATATTTGAAAGAGTTTCAGTAACATATCCTAATGCGTGAAACTGAATAGTATAAATACCAGATTTAATGTTCTTTATTTCAAAAGCACCATTTTTAGAAACTACTGATCCTTGAGAAGTTTCTAGTATTAAAACTTCAGTATTAGGAAGCGATTTTCCGGTTTCTTTATCTATTACGGTTCCAATTATGCTTCCTTTGTTTTGTGCAATTGCTACGAAAGCATAAAGCATAAAGCATATACTAATTATATATATTTTCATTATTTTAAAATTTGTAAATTATTTAGTTTTATTTAAAATGACTAAATCTTGATATTTTAAGTATTATATATTTTTGAAAACATAGAATAAATTTATTCACCTTAAGTCATAAACATTTCCAATTTTAAAATTGATGCCTGTTTATTATTATAGATAAATAATGGTATAATATCTTAAGCATACAGCATAATAAATATTAAATGTTATCATGATTACTTAAAAAAAACTATCTGTAGTTATTATATTAACTACAAATAATATTAAGAAAAGTTTTTAGGAGGGGGTGATGGAATTTTTAAATAAACTGTAGAAAAATTATTTTCTTTTGAATAAAATAATTTCTTGGTAATTGTTTTAGAAGAAAAAATATTAATTTTAGTAGTTGGAGTAGTATAAACTAATATATTAAAAGTATTGGTTAATTCCTTAGACGTTGGCAATTCATTTTTATTATTTTCAAGAGCTCTGGAAAGAATAGCTTCGAGATAAGCCAAATCACCTTTTAATATATTCATGTTTTTTTGAATACCATTTTGAGTACAAAGTTTAATTTTTGGGTTTGATTTTTGATTGTACAGACGTAAATAACCAGGGATAAGAGGAAATATTATTAATAAAAAAAGGAGTGTACTATTTAGTAGTATATTTTTCATTTAACCGTAAAATTATACTTTACATTTTAAATTTCACATGATAAATATCATTCCCTTATTATATTAAAGGCAAACCTATATTTTATAAAGTTTAAAACTGCTGAGAGTAGGCGTAGTTTAATACTTTAGAATCAATTATAAGAATGTGACAAAAGTCACATTGAATTGTTTGTTTTATTACAAAAAAAGACACGTTTAATTCGTAAATTCGTACAAATAATTCGTAAATTAGTACAAATAACTAGATCATTAATTAATTATAAACAAAATGAAAAAATCCAATTGGTTTATCAGAGCTTTTGTTGGTA
The DNA here is from genome assembly GCA_030613745.1 of Flavobacteriaceae bacterium. GTDB lineage: Bacteria > Bacteroidota > Bacteroidia > Flavobacteriales > Flavobacteriaceae > Lutimonas. The sequence goes on from JAUWLK010000159.1 coordinate 4,963, forward strand.
TCCTATTAGTAGCTTTTGGAGTTACTGATATTTTTGCGCAACAAACACTCGACGATGTAAAAAAAGCACGTGGTTTAAATGACACCGATGTGCTAGCAGCAGTAAAAACCTTCATGCCTCGTGGAGGTCGTGATGAATATTTTTCAATTGTAGCTACCGGTAACTCGGGTACTATGATTGTATATGGATTACCTTCTATGCGTATTTATAAATACGTTGGGGTATTTACACCAGAACCATGGCAAGGTTATGGTTTTGACGATGAAAGTTCGTTAATGCTTAAAAAATCTTCTCTTGACAACAGAATTAGCACATATGGAGATATGCGTTTCCCGGCCTTTTCTGAAAAAGAAGGAAACTATGACGGACATTTTGCTTTCTTTTCAGATGGGGCAAATTCTCGTATAGCATTAATGGGATTAGATGATTTTGAAACAAAACAAGTTTTATCAAATCCATTATACATAAGCACTTACCCAGGTGTAGCAGTAACTCAAAATACTGAATATATTATCCAATCAAGTCAATATCCTGCACCTTGGGATAATAAAACAACTTCTGAATTCAAATCAGGTGTGACTTTCTGGAAATTTGTTGAAGGTGAGAACATTCATAAAAGTAGAATGATTAAAGAAAAATCATTTACCATTGAATTGCCTCCTTATACTATGGATTACTTTGATGCTGGAAAAAGCAGTAGTGATGGTCTAATGGTGGGATTGGCTGAAAAAGATGGTAAAAACTATGTTTATGTTTTAGATTATACCAAATTAGCTACACTGTCAACTAAAAAAGTAAATGATTTTAATGTAGTTTCATTTGCAGATGCTAAAAAAAATAATGCCGTAGGATTTATTGAACTTCCTGCTGTTGGTAAAACGGCAAAAGTAACAGCAAATGGAAAAAATTTCCTTGTTGCTGCCGGAAACAATGTTATTGTGTTTGACTTTGCAAAAGTAAAATCAGCTTTAGCTAAAGGTGACGTTATTGCATTAGCTGATGTTCAAAAATTAAGTATTGCTATTGGTAATGATGTTATTGATGTAGCTTTTGATTATCGTAAAAATACAGCTTATGCTTCTGCTCATGGAGATAGCAAAATAGTTCGTTTTAATTACGATTCTGGTAAAACAGAAAACGAAATAAAATTAAGTTTTAAACCTAGTTTTTTAATGACTCCTCAAGGTTTGTCAGCTACTCCTCATTCAAACTACCTAACTGTAGTTAATAAAGAAGGTTTATATGATAATTATCCTAATGTAGGACCTATTCGTCCAAGTTTCCAGCATTTGATTGATATTTCTTCTGATGATATGGTAGATGTTTATACCATGAGTTTACCTCAAGCTAATGTATATGGTTCAGTTGCGGTATTACGTACTACTATCAAACCTATTATTCGTTACCCATT
>JAUWLK010000312.1 GCA_030613745.1 Flavobacteriaceae bacterium
AATGAAAATGATATTATTTTTATGGATTTAAACAAAAAAACAAATGAACTTTTTATCAAAATTAAAAAAGATAAAAAGTCTGAATAAAAGGTATTAAACCTCAGGGCTTGCCCCTGAACCCAATAATAGGAATCGACCCAAGGGTCGAGGTATTTAACCTAAATCCCGCTGAAAAAGCGGGATTAGTTCGACTAACTAAAAAATTGAAATAATTTTTTTAGAGTCTCACGAATAAAATATTTTTAGATCTAAAAAGTAAAATATTATTCCTTATTTAGGATTTATTTTAAATAAAAAATCCGGTTAAAACCGGATTTTTATTATAGAAAATAGTATTATATTTCATACTTTTTTCTCAACTCTTTTGTTTAAATTTCAATTTATTAAGCTAAAAAATATTTATCTTCAAATAATTAAAAAAATAATTTATATTTGTTGCGTGAAAAGAAGTAAAAAATACATATTTACACAATTTACAAACCGTTTTACAATGGTTTATACTTTTACAACTACCCTTTAGGGTTGTATTCTATTTATCACTCCGCTCCTATGAATCTATTTACAAGATGTAAATATCAGATTTAATCTAAATAATTAATTACAAAAGCTTAAAATAATAGTGAAATGATTGTTTCAAAATTCGGTGGAACTTCTGTAGGTTCTTCTAAAAACATAAAAAGAGTAATCCAAATAATTGCAAATAAAAATAATAAAACCGTAGTTGTCGTTTCAGCTATAGGCGGAATCACAAATTTATTGATTAAAGCCTCTGAATTAGCAGTTCAAGGTGACAACAAATACAATTCCATTTTAAATGAAATTAAAGAAAAACACATTGACATTATTGAAGAATTATTTGAAAAGACCAACCAAATACAATGTAAAAACTTTGTAATAAGTCATTTAAAAAAATTAAAAGAAACTTTAAATGGTGTTTTTTTATTGAATGATTTATCAGATAAAACAGCTGCTAAAATTGTTAGTACGGGTGAAATTTTATCTTCATACATTATTACTGAAGCTATGAAAATTAATGGTTTGAACGCTATTTTAAAAGATAGTAGAGAATTGATTAAAACCAACAGTAATTATGCAAATGCTATTGTAAATTATGAAGAAACATACCAAAATATTCAAAATTACTTTTTAAATTTTCAAAATGAAGTAATTATTTTCCCTGGATTTATAGCATCTGACGATAATGGAGAAATAACTACATTAGGACGTGGTGGATCAGATTTTACAGCAGCTATACTTGCAAATGCAGTTCATGCTGAAATTTTAGAAATTTGGACAGATGTAAGTGGTATGTATACAGCAAATCCACAATTGGTTAAACAAGCAAAACCTATAGAGCAAATCTCCTATCAAGAAGCTATGGAATTATCCCATTTTGGAGCAAAAGTTATTTACCCACCTACTATTCAGCCATTATTGGATAAAAACATTCCTATTGTGATTAAAAACACATTAGCACCTAATGAAAAAGGAACACTAATAACTGAAATACATAATGGAAATAAATCAACTGTTAAAGGGATAAGTCATATTGCAGATATTGCATTATTAACTTTAGAAGGTAATGGAATGGTTGGTGTTCCGGGAATTTCTAAACGATTATTTGAAGCACTTTATCAGGAAAATATAAATGTAAAATTCATTACTCAAGCTTCTAGTGAGCACTCTATTTGTTTGGCTATTGATATCGCTGAATCTGAAAAAGCCAAACAAGCGATTGACAAACAATTTGAATTTGAAATTATACAACATAAGGTAAATCCATTAATAATTGAAAATGAACTAGCTATAATTGCTTTGGTTGGTGATAACATGAAATCACATCAAGGAATTAGCGGTAAAATGTTTAGTGAACTAGGAAATAATAATGTAAATATCAGAGCTATAGCGCAAGGTTCAACCGAAAAAAATATTTCAGCAATTATTGCAAAAAAGGATGTTAAAAAAGCATTAAATACTTTACATGCTGCCTTTTTCGAAAACCAAATCAAACAAATTAATGTGTTTATTGTTGGTGTTGGAAATGTTGGAAGACAATTATTAGAACAAATCCAGCAACAACAAAATTATTTATTAGAGCATTTACACATAAATTTACGTGTTGTAGGAATTTCAAATTCAACAAAAATGTTGTTTAATGAAGATAGTATTGATCTATCAAATTGGAAATTATTATTAAAAAATAAAGGTGATGTTGCAAATTTAGATGCTTTTTTCGTCAACGTTAAAAAATTAAATTTACGAAATAGTGTTTTTGTTGATAATACTGCAAATGATAACGTATCTAATTATTACGCAAATTATTTAAAAGAGAGTATTGCCGTGGTTGCTTGTAATAAAATTGCGTGTTCTTCAGAATATAATAATTATAAAAATTTAAAGAAATTATCCAGAGAATATCATGCTCCTTTTTTGTTTGAAACCAATGTTGGAGCTGGGTTACCAATTATTGATACACTTCAGAATTTGATAACTTCTGGTGATGAAATCACACAAATTCAAGCTGTACTTTCAGGTAGTTTGAATTATATTTTTAATAATTTTGATGAAATGAATTCTTTTTATGATGTAGTGAAACAAGCTGGAATTGAAGGCTTTACAGAGCCTGACCCTAGAATTGATTTAAGCGGAGTTGATGTGATGCGAAAAATTTTAATTTTAGT
>JAUWLK010000260.1 GCA_030613745.1 Flavobacteriaceae bacterium
TCTTGCTATCGAATCTTCTTGTGATGATACAGGTGCTGCAATATTACAAAATGATAAGGTTTTATCAAACGTAATTGCCAATCAAAAAATACATGCAGATTACGGTGGGATTGTTCCTGAATTAGCATCAAGAGCACACCAACAAAATATAGTACCGGTTGTTCAACAAGCCATACAAAAAGCTGGTATTGATAAAAAGGATTTACATGCAATTGCTTTTACTCGAGGCCCAGGATTAATGGGTTCATTACTTGTTGGAACATCATTTGCAAAATCACTTTCCATTGCTTTAAATATTCCAATAATAGCTGTTAATCATATGCAAGCTCATGTATTGGCTCATTTTATTAAAGATGAAACCACAAAAACACCTATATTTCCTTTTTTATGTTTGACCATAAGTGGTGGACATACACAAATTTTAAAAATCACAAGTCACAGTAATTTTGAAATTTTAGGAGAAACCATTGACGATGCTGTTGGTGAAGCTTTTGATAAATCAGCAAAACTATTAGGATTATCTTATCCTGGAGGACCTTTAATTGATAAATATGCTAAATTAGGAGATGCAACTGCTTTTAAATTTCCTGAGCCTAAAACTGCAAATGAATTAGATTTTAGTTTTAGCGGATTAAAAACTGCTATTCTTTACTTTTTACAAAGAGAGCACAAAAAGAATCCAAATTTTATCAATGAAAACTTAAACGATATTTGTGCATCTATTCAATATACAATTATCAATATTTTGATGAAAAAATTAAAATTGGCTAGTAAGAAAACCGGAATAAAAAATATAGCAATTGCAGGTGGTGTTTCTGCAAATTCAGGCATTAGAAAAACTTTAATAGAATTTGAAAAAACTTTGGGATGGACAACTTATATCCCAAAATTTGAATACACAACAGATAATGCTGCAATGATAGGAATTGTCGGCTATTTCAAATATTTAGACAATAATTTTGATGAAGAAAATATTTTAGCTACTTCCAGATTAAAAATAAATGAATAATTGTTTTTAAAACATCAACCCTTTACCAACTGAGGATGATTAACAATTAATTCTATTTTTTTAATTATTACTGTTATTTGATTCATTTGTTCTTCAATACTGCTAAAAAATATACTCACGTCTCTATCTTTCCAGCTATCTGATATAACTCTTGCTCCTAAACTAATACGCAATACTGCACTTTGTACATCTGATCTATGTAAAACCTTAACAGCCTGACCAATATGACATTTTTGAGAAGCCACTCTTAGTATTTCAAGTGAAACATCTTGGAAATGCTTTGATAGATCAGAATTTAACAACAAATAAAGTTTTTTAACATTTTCTTCATCCAAAACATTATTTCCTTTTTTGATGAAAAACGGAAAGATTGTTCTTATATTTTTTAATCCAATATCTTCATTATTTTCAGAATGAATTTGAAATTCCTCATCAAATAATTGCTCTAAAAATGGTGCTTCCTTTATTGATTCTTCAACATAGTTACAAAACATTTCAATGCCCAAGTTCCGGTATAATAAAGGCGTTTTATAATATCTTTTCATTTCTGCAATAGCAGCATTCCATCGCATAGACGCTCCATAATTAAACCCATTTGACAACTCTTTAGAACAAATCCATGAATCAGGCCAATCAGAATAATTATAATAATTTGATAAACCTTTTGGTAAAGTCTCTTCTTTTAATTCCTTTATTTCACTTACCTCATTTGGAACAATTAATGCTCCTGAATATGGAGGTCCTGTATAATATTTACTACCGGTAATAGTTACTATATATCCCTTATTAATATAATCATTAATATCTTTTGAATCTAATCTTAATTGAGAACCATCAACTATAATTTGAATAGACAAATTTTTAATTTTATTTAATTCTTGTATCAACTCGGCGCTCGGTGCTTGGTATCCTAATTTAGATTGATCCATGATATGCAATACCAAATATTTACCTAAATCATTTGCTTTGATTATTGCTTTAAAAACCTCATCGTCTAACTCTAAGGATGTTTTTAACATTCCTTTTTTATCTCTAAAAGGTATTTTTGCTACTTCAACGGTTCTAAACCCTTCTATTCTTTCTCCTTTTTTAATCGGTAAACCAAGCGCTGTGGTATTTTCAAAATGACATCCTTCTAATGCAGCCGGTACTCCGCTTCCTGTCTCATCAGATCCTACTAATATATGTGCTATTTCTTTTTTTGTGACAATTTGCGCAATTCCTGCAATTTGTAATGCTGAATCTGTGCCTGAAGGCGAAAATATAATTTCACATTCATTATCTAAAACCAAAGCATCTTTAAGATCAGATTTTAATAATTCTGAAAAATCAGATGAAGCCTTCTTTTTACCTATTAATAAACTTTTTCTAATCAAGTTAGCTCTTGCTTTTTCCGTTTTACCAAATGCATAATTTGAAACACTTGTGGCTGTTGATGATGCAAAAGTAAAAGCTTCAGGTCTTGGAAATGGTCGACATCCATATTTATTTAATAGTTCTTCTTCATCAACATTCAATCTAAGATCTCCTCCTGACATCAATAGCAACTCTGTAGGTTTTGCCAAACATTCAACTATAGGTTCCCATGATTTTTTCAACTTTATTTCTGAAGATGGATAGTCATGAAATAATTGAAGTTTCTTTAAAAATTCTTTTTTTGTTTCTAAAAAATCTAAACCAATTGACTCATTTTCAATTATAAAATCTGTTAAGATATAATGATCGTCTTTTAATTGAATTTTATCTTGTTTGGGAAGCAAATCGTAAAACATACGTGTTACTCTCAATGCTGCAAAATCACATAACAATGTAGCAGATTTATCCTGATCTAATGCCTTAAACCAAATTTGCCACTCAATACCGTATCTTAAATATATTAGTGCTAGTATAGGATTTTTCAAGTAGGCTGAACCTATTATTAATGATTCTCCCGGAATTATTTTAAATGATTCCGGTTCTTTTTTTGATGAAATTATATTAATCCCATCAATTTTCGGAATATTTCCAAACCTTGCCAGTATACGTACAAGATAATTTACATTTTCTTTTTTAGATAAATTATTTTTCTTTAACTGACTTGCAATAAGAACATTAGTAGTCATATATGAATAATTAAATTGTACTTTTATTTCATCATTGCAGATGCAACACGTTTATAAATTCCTTTTTCTAATTTTTCTCTAATTGACGAAAATGCAATAATAGTTTTTTTAACATCATCTAATGTATGTGCTGAAGTTGGAATTAATCTTAATAAGATTATTCCTTTTGGAATTACAGGATAAACCACTATTGAACAAAATATTCTATGATTTTCACGTAAATCATTTACCAAAGCCATTGCTTCAGGTATGTCTCCTTCCAAAAAAATAGGAGTAACACAAGTATTAGTTTTACCTATATTGAATCCTTTTTCTTTCAACTCATATTGTAAACTATTTACAATTATCCATAGATTTTCACGAAGTTCAGGCATGGTTCTTATCATATCCAAACGTTTTAATGCCCCTTTAACCATTGCCATTGGTAAAGATTTAGCAAACATTTGAGAACGCATATTGTATTGTAAATATTTTATAACATCTTTATTTCCAGCAAAAAAAGCTCCAATTCCAGCCATTGATTTGGCAAATGTTGCAAAATATACATCAATTTCATCTTGTACACCTTGTTCTTCTCCTGCACCTGCACCAGTTT
>JAUWLK010000177.1 GCA_030613745.1 Flavobacteriaceae bacterium
ACATTAATTGTAATTTTTTTGGTTTTATCTGTGTTTGACTGGCATCCAAAAACGATAAAAAACACAGGAATTAATAAAAAAAATAGTTTTTTCATTATCTTAAAATTTGAAGTACAAGATAATAATTTTAAAAAGAATCTCAAAAGAGTTAGATTTTAACAAAAGGATTAATTACTTCTTAATCAACATTCTCTTAATCTCATTCAGTTTCATCAAGGCTTCAATAGGAGTAAGGGTATCAATATTGGTAGTTAAAATTTCTTCTTTAATTTCTTCAAGTAAAGGATCATCTAATTTAAAAAAGCTCAATTGCATATCATTTTCAGTCGCATTTTTGAGTTTTTCTTGAATATCTTCAGAGGCATGACTTTTTTCTAAATGTAACATCATTTTATTTGCTCTATGAATAACAGGTGTTGGCATACCAGCCAATTTTGCAACGTAAATACCAAAGCTGTGTTTACTGCCCCCTGCAACCAATTTTCGTAAAAAAATAACATTATCTTTTAGTTCTTTAACTGATACGTTGAAGTTTTTAATTCGTTCAAAAGTTTCACTCATATCATTGAGTTCGTGATAATGAGTTGCAAATAATGTTTTTACTTTTGTAGGGTGTTCATGAATATATTCGGCTATAGCCCAGGCAATTGAAATTCCGTCATAAGTACTTGTACCTCGACCAATTTCATCTAATAAAATTAAACTCCTTTCAGATAAATTATTTAAAATACTTGCAGTTTCATTCATTTCTACCATAAAAGTAGATTCGCCCATAGAAATATTATCACTGGCACCAACTCGTGTAAAAATTTTATCAACAACACCAATTCTAGCATTTTGAGCAGGTATATAACTACCCATTTGAGCAAGTAAAACAATCAAAGCGGTTTGACGTAAAATAGCAGATTTACCACTCATATTAGGACCGGTAATCATAATAATTTGTTGCAAATTTCGGTTTAAAACCAAATCGTTTGCAATATATTCTTCGCCAATTGGTAATTGTTTTTCAATTACAGGATGTCGTCCGTTTTTGATTTCAATATCTGTAGAATCATCAATAATCGGACGTACATAATTATTATCTGTAGCAACTTTTGCAAAAGAACTCAAACAATCAATTTGAGCAATTATTTGAGCATTTTTTTGAACTTTTTGAATAAATGGAAGGATAAAATGCAGCAATTTATTGAATAGCTCTAATTCAATTTTGTTAATTTTTTCTTGCGCTCCTAAAATTTTAGCTTCGTATTCTTTGAGTTCTTCGGTAATATATCTTTCGGCAGAAACCAAGGTTTGCTTTCTAATCCATTCTTCAGGAACTTTATCTTTATGTGTATTTCTAACTTCAATATAGTAACCAAAAACATTATTAAAGGCAATTTTTAAACTTGAAATTTGGGTACATTCTTTTTCACGAATTACCATAGCATCTAAATATTCTTTCCCTGAAGTAGAAATGGCACGTAATTCATCTAATTCTTCTGAAACTCCATTGGCAATTGCATTTCCTTTGTTGATATTTACTGGAGCACTCTCTTGTAAATTTCTTGAAATTTCATCAATCAAATTAATGCAGTTATCTATTTCATTTGCAAGTGCTTGTAAAGTTTTGTTCGTGGTTTGATGAGCGGCTTCTTTGATGGGTAAAATTGCTTTTAATGAATCTTTTAGCAATACCACTTCGCGTGGATTTATTTTGCCAGTAGCAACTTTTGATATCAATCGTTCAAGATCACTTATTTGTTTAATTTGATAATTAATAATATTAAAAAATTCTTCATTTTCAATAAAATATTTTACTATTTCATGTCGCTTTTGGATTTCCTTTATATTTTTTAAAGGTAATGCCAACCAACGTTTAAGCAACCTTCCACCCATAGGCGAAATAGTTTTATCAATAATATCTAATAAAGTTACTGCCTGTTCAGATGTTGAATAATACAATTCTAAATTACGAATAGTAAATTTGTCCATCCAAACATAATTATCTTCAATAATGCGTTGGATGTTTGTGATATGATCTAATTTGTGGTGTTGTGTTTCAGATAAGTAATGTAAAACCGCTCCTGCGGAAATAATTCCTTCTGTTAAATCATTAATTCCAAAACCCTTTAAAGTTTTTATTTTAAAGTGATTGGTTAAATTTTCATTGGCAAAGTCGTTTTGAAAAATCCAATCATCTAAATAAAATGTATAAAATTGCTCACCAAAATTATCTTTAAATCTTTGTTTGAATTGTTTTTGGACTAAAATTTCACTCGGATTGAAATTTTGTAATAACTTATCAATGTATTCGGTATTTCCTTGTGCAGTCAAAAATTCACCTGTTGATACATCTAAAAAAGAAATTCCGATATATTTTTTACCAAAATGAACTGCTGCTAAAAAATTATTTTTTTTGGCTTGTAAAACTTCATCATTTAAGGCAACACCAGGTGTAACTAACTCTGTAACACCACGTTTTACAATAGTTTTGGTCATTTTAGGATCTTCCAGCTGATCGCATATAGCAACTCTTAGTCCAGCTTTTACCAGTTTGGGTAAATAAGTATTTAATGAATGATGAGGAAAACCGGCTAAAGCGGTTTCGGTTTCACTTCCAGCTCCTCGTTTGGTTAAAACTATACCTAAAATCTTGGCAGCTTTTTTGGCATCAGACCCAAAAGTTTCGTAAAAATCACCTACTCTAAAAAGCAACATGGCATCAGGATATTTTATCTTGATGTTGTTATATTGCCGCATCAATGGAGTAACTTTTTTTTCTTTTGTTTTAGCCAATTTTAATATGGTTTAAATCTTTATTTTTGTATTTTAGAATCCTACAAAGATATAATTTTATACTAGAAATTTTAGAGTAAATAATTGAAATGCGAAAATTAAAAAACATCGAATTAGGTAGATTAAATGTTGAAGAATTCAAAAATATTGCTAAAATACCCTTAATAGTAATTTTAGATAATATTAGAAGTTTAAATAATATTGGTTCGGTTTTTAGAACTTCTGATGCTTTTTTAATCGAAAAAATATATCTCTGTGGTATTACAGCGAAACCACCTCATAAAGAAATTCATAAAACAGCGTTAGGGGCTACCGAATCAGTAGAATGGGAATACATTGATAATTTATTAGATTTAGTAAAGAAATTACAAAGTGAAGGTATTAAAATTGCTTCAATTGAACAAGCTGAAAACAGCACTAAGTTGCAAGATTTTGAAATAATAATAGACCAAAAATATGCTGTTATATTTGGTAATGAAGTAAAGGGGGTTCAACAAGAAGTAGTTTCTGCTTCAGATTATTGTGTTGAAATTCCACAATTTGGAACAAAACACTCATTAAATATTTCGGTAAGTTGCGGTGTTGTTTTATGGGATTTATTTAGAAAAATAAATTTATAACTATGGAAGATTTTATACTTTATATCAATCTTGGTTTGAAACATGTTTTAGATCTTCAGGCTTATGATCATATATTATTTTTAGTAGTATTAACAGTATTCTATAGTTTTAAAGATTGGAAAAAAATTGTTTGGTTGATTACCGCATTTACGATTGGACATACACTTTCTTTGGCTTTATCGGCATATGATTTGCTTTATGTGAAAATGGTTATAGTAGAATTTTTAATTCCTTTAACTATATTTATAACAGCTGTTTACAATATTTTCTCTGTTAAAAAATTACATAAAAGTATAAAGGTTACTAGTTTTTTTGCATTTATTTTTGGATTGATTCACGGATTAGGATTTTCTAGTTATTTTAAAATTCTGGTTGACACTTCTGAAGATAAATTACTACCATTACTTGAATTTGCACTTGGCATTGAAATTGCACAATTCATCATAGTATTATTTATTTTATTATTGAGTTTTGTAGTTTTAAATATTTTTAAAAGATCAAAACGTGATTGGATATTAATTATCTCTTCTATAGTTATTGGAATTGTAATACCTATGTTAATAGAAAGAAAATTTTGGTAATTTTTTAACAACAACTACTTAAAAGTTAACTATTTTCGCTTTAGCGTAAAACAATAGTTTAAAAACTAAATAAATGTCTGATAAAAAACAGCGTAGATATGATATTGCTTATTTAAAAATGGCAAAAGAATGGTCGAAATTGTCATATTGTAAACGCAAACAAGTTGGTGCTTTAATAGTTAAGGGTAAAATGATAATTTCTGATGGATATAATGGCACACCAACCGGATTTGATAATTGCTGTGAAGATGAAAATAACAATACCAAATGGCATGTTTTACATGCTGAAGCAAATGCCATTTTAAAAGTTGCCTCATCAACACAAGGATGTAATAAAGCAACGTTATATTTAACTCTATCTCCATGTAAAGATTGTAGTAAATTAATTCATCAATCAGGAATTAAAAGAGTTGTTTATTCTGATGCATATAAAGATACTACAGGCTTAGAATTTTTAAAAAAAGCTAATGTTGAAATTTTATATTTGCCAATAAATGAATAAAAAAACAAAAATATACCTTCCATTATTATTATCAATTGCAATAGCTTTTGGTATTTTTTTAGGGAGTTCACTAGATTACAAAAAGAAAACTGTATTGTTTTTTGGAGGAACACCTCAAGAAAAAAAGATAAAACGCTTAATAGATTATATTCAATATGAATATGTTGATGAAGTTAATACAGATAGTTTATTAGATGGAACTATAAGAAATATGTTGGGAAAATTAGATCCACATTCTGTATATATTCCTGCCAGACAACGTGAAAGAATTGCAGAATCTATGAATGGAAAATTTGTAGGTATTGGTATTCAATTTCGTATGTATAAAGATTCACTTACTGTTTTGAAAGTATTAGATAATGGTCCTAGTATAAAAGTAGGAATTAAAGCTGGTGATAGAATTTTAATTGCAAATAATGATACGCTATATGGTAAAAATATAAATAACAAATATATTTTAAAAACCTTAAAAGGAAAACCAAATACTAAAGTTGAAATTTTAGTTTATAGAAAATCAGAAAATAAAATCCTTCCATTTACTATTATACGAGGTGATGTACCTATAAAAAGTATTGACGCATATTATATGCTAAATAATGAACTGGGCTATATAAAAATAAACAAATTTTCAGCAACAACTTATGAAGAATTTAAAGAAGCATTAGATGTTTTGTTGAAAGAAGGTATGCAAAAGTTGGTATTAGATTTACGCCATAATCCTGGTGGATATATGCAAGTTGCTACTCAAATTATTGATGAATTTTTAGAAGATGGAAAATTGATCGTGTTTACAAAGAATAAAGGAGCAAAAATTGATGAGACATTTGCTACATCAAAAGGTGATTTTGAAAATGGACATGTTTTTGTATTGATAAATGGTGCTTCAGCTTCTGCAAGTGAAATAATAGCAGGAGCATTGCAAGATAACGACAAAGGAACTATTGTTGGACGACGATCATTTGGTAAGGGTTTGGTACAACAAGAAATGGATTTGGGTGATGGGTCGGCTGTTAGATTAACGGTTTCAAGATATTATACTCCTACTGGTCGTTCTATTCAAAAACCTTATGATCACAATGGGAATTTAAAATATTTCCATGATTTTGAAGAAAGATTTAAAGATGGTGAATTGATGAATGCTGATAGTATTAAAGTTAATGACACCTTAAAATTTATTACCCCTAAAGGGAAAGTGGTTTATGGAGGAGGAGGAATAATACCAGATGTTTTTGTAGCAATTGACACTACAAGATATTTTAATAATATACATTATAATAAAGTAAATAATTTTATTTTTGATTATATTGATTCTCATAGAAATGAGTTTAAAAATTTAAAGTTGAAAGAGTTTTTACAAAATTTTGATAAAGTCGATAAATTATAT
>JAUWLK010000291.1 GCA_030613745.1 Flavobacteriaceae bacterium
CTCTGCCAAAATCACTGGACGGGAACTCATCATCACAATTTTTTGAACATATTTCATTTTATCATTCAAAGGCATTTTTAAACGAATAAATATATTTTTTACCATTTTTGAACCTACAAATTCATGACCATGAAATGTCCAACCAATTTTTTTATCAAATTTTTTGGTTGGAGCTTTACCTATATCATGTAATAAAGCCACCCAACGCAACCATAAATTATCAGTATGTTTAGCAATATTATCAACAACTTGTAAAGTGTGGTAAAAATTATCTTTATGATTTTGTCCTTTTATTTGTTCAACACCTTGTAATGCCGAAAGTTCAGGCAAAATAAGTGGTAATAATTTAGTTTGATGTAGTAGTTTAAATCCTACTGAAGGTTTGTCACTCATCAAAATTTTATGCAACTCATCAACTATTCTTTCTTTAGTAATAATTTTAATTCTTTCTGAATTTTTTTCAATAGCATTTAAAGACTCTTCCTCAATAGTAAAATTTAATTGACTCGTAAAACGTATAGCTCGCATCATACGCAATGGATCATCAGAATATGTAATATCAGGATCTAAAGGAGTTTTAATAATTTTATCACTTAAGTCTTGTATTCCTCCAAATGGGTCTAATAAACCTCCATAATCAGCTTTATTTAGACTTATTGCCATTGCATTTATGGTAAAATCTCTTCTATTTTGATCATCCTGTAATGTACCAATACTCACTTTAGGATTTCTGCTTTCTTTATGATATGATTCTGTCCTTGCTCCAACAAATTCAACTTCAATATTTTTAAACCGAAGCATTGCGGTGCCATATGTTTTAAATATCTGAACTTTGTTTTTACCTGGTAAAATTTCTGCTACTTTATTTGCCAAATCTATACCACTACCAACTGCAACTATGTCAATGTCTTTAGATTTTCCTTTCTTTAAAATATAATCACGAACATATCCTCCAATCACATAGCTTTCTAATTCTAATTCCGATGAAGCAGATGCTATATAATCAAAAATTGGATGACTAATCGCTGATTTATAATTGTTCTCTTGCATAAATCATTTACTTTCTAATAAATTCTATTTTTCCTTTACTATCTACTTTAACTATTTGCGAAGCAGTACCTTGCTTTTTATTGTGTTGTAAACTTACTACATAATCTACTTTTTCCAAAAGGGATTTTTCTATTTCATCAAAACTTTTTGGTGCTATTTTACCACTATAATTTGCAGATGTTGATACAATAGGTTTACCAAAATTTTCAATTAGCAGCTTACAAAAGTCATCTTTTACTATTCTAATAGCAACCGAATTATCTTTGGCAATTACATTCTTTGCTAACCCTTTTGGATTATTATAAATTACACTTGTTGGTTTTGATGAGCCTTGTATTATACAATTAACTTTTGCAGGAATATCTGTAATATATTGTTTTAACATTTTCCAACTATCTACCAAAATAATTAAACTTTTGGACTCAACTCTTTGCTTTAATTCAAAAACTTTAGCAACCGCAATTTCATCAGTTGCATCACAACCAATACCCCAAATAGTATCTGTTGGATAAATAAAAATACCTTTTTTTTGTAATATCTCTAATGATTTACCTATATCATCAATCATCATTATAATAAACTATATCAAATTGTTATTTATTGTATAAAAGCCATAACTTAATATATCTCGTAAGTACCCCAAACGAATGTTGTACAGCTAAAACAAATCCAGGAAAACCATCTAAAAAGCCAAACCTTATAATATAATGTACAAAAAACCTAAATGCAGGTTTTATAGTAATATGAAATATGTTTACTTTTTTATTTTTTCTATACAATTCTTTTGCCTGTAAAGAAGCGTAGTGATTTAGTTTATTGTTATAATGATCATAACTTCTATAGGAATAATGTCCAATTTTATTTTTTAAAAAGCCTATTTCCCCCTTATAATCAATAATTTCATGAACTAAATTACCATTATATTTACATTTATCTTTTCTGAATAAACGTATTACTTTATCACGCTGCCAACCTCCGTACTTAATGCTTTTATTTAAAAAATAAAATGTTCTATAAATAAAAAATCCTACTACATTATTTGGATTTATTACAGCTTCTAAAATTTCTTTCCTCAAGTCATTTGTCACTCTTTCATCTGCATCTAAAATATATACCCAATCATATTTTGCTTTATCAATTGCAAAGTTTTTTTGACTTGAAAAATCATCAAATTTTCGCTGTATCAATCTAACATTATACTTTTTAACTATTTCAACTGTTTTATCTGTACTATAGGAATCTAAAACAATAATTTCATTAGCAAAATCAACTGTATTAATAGCTTCTTCAATAAGAATTTCTTCATTTAAAGTTAGAATGATTGCTGTAATTTTATTTTGCACTTCGTATATTTTTTTATTTATTTTTTTATTTATTTTTTTACAAATTTAGTTAATCAATTTGTAAATCAAGTTCTAAAATATTGAATTTAAACTGCTACATCATATTCGCGTAAAGCATCATTTAAAGAAGTTTTTTTATTGGTGCTTTCTTTTCTTGTACCAATAATTAAAGCACAAGGAACGTTATAATTTCCTGCATTAAACTTTTTGTTATAACTACCCGGAATTACAACTGAACGTGTTGGCACTAAACCTTTAAACTCTATTGGCTCTTCACCTGTTACGTCAATAATTTTAGTACTTGCCGTTAAAACAACATTGGCTCCTAAAACGGCCTCTTTTTCTACCCTTACTCCTTCAACAACAATACAACGAGAACCTATAAATGCACTATCTTCAATTATTACTGGTGCCGCCTGTAAAGGTTCTAATACTCCACCAATACCTACACCTCCACTCAAATGAACATTTCTTCCAATTTGAGCACAACTACCAACTGTAGCCCAAGTATCTATCATAGTACCTTCATCAACATAAGAAACAATATTAACATAACTTGGCATCAAAATAGTACCTTGTGAAATATAAGAACCATAGCGGGCAACTTAAAGACTCACTACTATTATCACTATTGCTGCATACAATAACTTCAAATGA
>JAUWLK010000244.1 GCA_030613745.1 Flavobacteriaceae bacterium
GTCAATGGGTTTTTAGTATTTACAATGGCAAAATCCAGATCCTTGATCAATAATCTTTGAGCTTCTTCTTTTGAAATAGTATCACTAGGAGAGCTCAAATTATCGCTACCATGCAATAAAATATGGCTGTAAGCATCCATGTGGTAAATAGCGGGTTGCACAAAGGTTGGATCAATTTCTATGGCTTTTTCAAAATATACATTGGCATCCCAAAGGGTTTTATCTGTTTTGGTTTGATGGATTTCTGAATAGATTTGTTTGCCTTTTAAATAAGCTTCAAAGGCATCAACATTTCTTGTTCCCGTGTCAAACATTATTTTCCGTTTGTTATCGTCTAAATAAATATCTAATGCTTTGGCAATTTTCTCAGCTATATCTTCCTGAACTTCAAATAGGTGTTCTGTATTTCGATTATAGGTTTGTGACCAAATATGAAACCCATCTGATGCTCTAATAAGTTGCGCTGTAAGTCGTAACTCATTATCAATTCGTCTGACTGACCCTTCAACAATATAAGTTACTCCTAATTTATTGGCAATGTCTTTAATGTCTTCATCGCTTCCTTTAAATGTAAAAGAAGAAGTTCGGGAAGTAACTTTTAATTCAGGTAATCTTGCTAAAGAGTTAAGTATCTCTTCCGTTAATCCATCTGAAAACCATTCCTGATCTGAATTTTTTGAAAGGTCAATAAATGGCAAAACGGCTACAGATTTTTCTAAGGTAACCTTCTTTATTTTTTCTGTAATTTTTTGTTGTTGATCCGTATTTGAATTATCAGATGAAAACCTACTTTCCCAAATAAAATATCCTAAAGCAACAATTAGCGTTGCGATAATAATAAAATTTAATTTTTTACCGGTTTTGGGAGCAATCGATTTATCTAAGTTGATCTCATCTGATTTTTTTAATCCTTCGGGAGTCAATTCGAATGCCCAAGTAATAATTAACGCTATAGGAAATCCAATGATTACTAGAATAATAATAAAAGTAACGGCCCAATCCGGGAAACCTAATCTTGGAAAAACCGTATCAGATATTTGAATGATCAACCATGCCGTAATGGCGTAGGCAGTAGCAACTTTAAAAACATTTCGTCTTTTAAGTTCAGAAAAGAATTTGTTAATTTTATTCATTAATATTGTTTATTCTGACTATAGTTGTTGTAAATATAAAAAATATTACAGTAATTTTATGATTTTCAGTTTGTTTGCTTATAAAGTTCTTTCCCGGCGTCTTCATACTTGTCACCTTCCACCCAAAAAGGAGTGATAGGGTCATTAGCTATTTTCCTGCCTGATAACACATATGCCCTAAAGAATTTAAGCAAATAATCATAATCTAAACTATCGGCTTCATCGCTTGCCTGGTGGTAATACTTGGTTACATCGCCATCAAAAGAAGTGAAACCCAACGAAAATGTTGGAGATGGAATTCCTTTTTTTGCAAAATTTACATTGTCACTTCGGTCAAACAATCCTTGTTCAGGAGCCGGATCATCATTGGCTGTTAGTCCAAAAGTTGAAACAGCATCAATAATATTTTGAGAAGCAGTAGTTCTATACAGGCCAAATAACGTTGCAAGGGAAGTATCATTATATCCCCCATTATCACTGTTAAAACAATATACCATTTGGCTTAGTGGTAAAACAGGATTCTCTACATAATATTTACTGCCTAACAATCCTTTTTCTTCGCCGGTAAATAAAATAAATAAGGCTGATCGTTTGGTAGGGTATTTTGCAAGATTTTCAGCCATACTCAAAACAGTAGTAGTTCCCACAGCATTATCTCTGGCTCCATTATAAATGGTATCACCTGTTTTATCGGCCACACCTATTCCAACATGATCATAATGTGCAGAATAAATAATGTATTCATTTTTTAATTTTGGATCTGTTCCTTCAATAATACCAATTACATTTTGTGACAAAACTGGTGCGGTTGTTTGGTTGTCCATTTTCAAAGTAGTTTTCAGGTTTTTATTTGAAGAAACTTCTTCTGAAATATTTCCATCTTTATCCTGAATCCAAACATGAGCAAGTTCTTTTCCGTTTTTATTCTCTTCTATAGCAACCTCTAAGTGATCTTTATTAAAAAAATGATCAATAAAATTCCAAGATTTTTCATCTGCATTGACTAATTCTATAATTCCAATAACGCCATTACTCTTGGCTAACTCATCTTTTTGTTTTATTAATTTATATGCTCCAAAAGTGCTTTTATTATCTTCACTTCCAGCTCTAATGACAATAATTTTTCCTGAAACATCTTTTCCTTTATAATCTTCTTTAAGTCCGTAACCTAAAAAAACAGCATCACCATTATAATCTATTTCAATTGCTTTTACCACAACTTTGTTTTGATGTTCTTTATCGTTAATACTTATAGAAACGTTTTTAGGTGGACTGGTTTTAGTAAGGCTTACGTTTTGATAGTAAGTTCCTGTTTTGGGGTTGGGTTTTACACCATAACCTCGTAGTGTGTTTGCCAAGTAAGAAGCGGCAATTTTATTTTCATGAGTTCCTGTTTCTCGCCCTTTTAATAGATCGTCTGTCAAAAAGTAGATATGACCTTCAATCTGGTTTTTAGTGATGGTTGATTCTACTTTTTCTTTTTCCGTTTGTGAAAAAAGAGTTGTGATACTAAAAAAATAAAGGGTGAATAGTAATATGTTTTTCATGGTTTTTGTTTTTAAGTTAGATATAATTTGATAATAATTGTATAAGTTCTTGATTTACTATTAAAAATTTCTCAATCTGATAGGTGGCGTTTAAGTTTTCATTTTTAAAGATGCTTATATAAGCCATCACATCTTTATCTTGAATAATAATTCTATAGCCTTTAAGCAAACTGTCTTTTTCTATTTTTTTTAATTTATTAAAATATTTAATACGAAGTGGAGTGCCATAAATATCATAAGTACTGTTTGATAATTCTATAGCACTTGAAACGTAATCGTATTTTGAATAATATTCTCTTAATTTAGTTTTAATAGAAGAGTCTGAAAGTAAATCGTAAGCGTTTGGATTATTATTTATAAGATTTGATTGATAAGCCATATTAAGTATGAAAGGATTATGTTCTACTTTTATACTACTTATAGAATCGACGTTGCGATTTTCACTAAGATCAATTAAATTATTGTAGATAGTATCTTGAATTTTAGTATGATTTGATCTAGAAGTGAAAAAAAGAAAATCAGCTTTAGCATCTTGTAAAAGTTGCATTATTATTTCATATTCAATATTTTTCTTTTTTCTATTTTCATTCCAGTTATTGATCTGTAAAGCAATCAAAATACCAATAACTACAAGTACAATCTCGCCAATGGCGTAGCGTGTGTATTTGATGAATTGATTTTCATCGGCAAGTTGCCTTCGTATTTTACGAAAGAAATTTATCATGATGTAGTTAGTAGTAATATTGTGTAGTACAATATATTAAAATTTTTACAAATGGCACAACTACCATATTTGCTTGTTGTTGAATTTAAAGTACATGATGAAATTAAATAAAAGAAATAGCTGTAGTTTTTAAGAATTAAACTAAGTATTGAAAATTAACTTTTATTTTTTATATGTAACAAAGTTGCAAATCTTTCTATCTTTACAACCGTAACCCATATGGTCTAAAGAAAATCAAATGAAAAATTTTACTATTCTATTTATTAGCTTGTTTATAGGTGCTTTTGTTATGGCACAAGATTCAATTCCGGATGTTTATAATAATATTTATTATGACCAAGATTATAAATTATACCATCAGTACAAGGGCAAAAATTATTATACAGTTGACAATAATACTACATTAACACTTTCAAATATGCAGGGAAATCCTATAGCTAATTCTATGGGATTAGAATTTAATTTTAATGACCCTAAT
>JAUWLK010000056.1 GCA_030613745.1 Flavobacteriaceae bacterium
TACCAAATGAAATTGTACTACTGTCAACAGCTTCTTGACCTAATGAAGCTCCAACAACTTCTGATTCAATAATACGTGCTGCAGCAGGTAATTTACCTGATTTTAAAGCATTTGCTAAATCTTGTGCTTCATCAATGGTAAAGTTACCAGAAATTGAAGTTCTACCAGTTGTGATTGCGTCATTTACTCTAGGAGCAGAATACACATAATCATCAAGTACCACGGCTACAAATTTACCTACATTTGCTGTAGTCATTTTAGCCCATTGTTTGGTCCCTTTACTGTTCATAGCCATGCTTACCTCTGGATTTGCACCCAATTGGTCAAAAACTTGAGAAGCATCTGAGATAACGTCTCCCTGAATCGGAGCTATATCATCACGGTTTGATTTTAAAGCATAAAGATTGATAAATTTTGTATCCTTTATTGGTTTAACATCCCAAACAAATTTTGCATATTTCAATTCTATAGGTAGCAAATTTCTTACTTCTTTCATAGTAAGATATTTGTTTACTATAGCTGTATCTTTTACACTTGCTGAACCAATTACTGGGCCAATCTGATTTTGAGTTTGTGGGATATTTGGAGACAAAGCTGCAAATAATGGATTGGCAGTTTTGAAATCAACAGAATCTTTTACTTCACCTAATAAGTCATCAATTTCAGTATCAACCTTAGTTATTGAATCTTGTATTTTTCCATTTTCTTCAGATTTTAATATTTGAGCTAAAGTAGTATTGGCAGAAATAATAAATTGAGCTAAATCTTGGTTAGTAAATACTTCCCAAAATTGTAATTCGGCAGTACTTTGTAATAATTTTTTTACACGATCAATATCTTTGGCACCGGGTAATTCAATTAAAATTCTACCCGATTCGCCAATACGTTGAATATTAGGTTGTGTTACCCCAAAACGGTCAATTCTATTTCGCAATACTTCAAAAGCTGTACTAATTGAACCTTTAACTTCATCTTGTAAAATAGGTTTAACTTCTTCATCAGTCATTTTGAAGTTAATTTTATCTTTTAAAGATTTATTACCAAAAATACTGGGATCACTTAATTTTACAGATCCTTTACTAGCTTCATCAAAGGCTACATAAAAAAGTTGAATAAAGTCTTTATCACTATTTTTTTGCGCTTTAGTTGCATCGATTAAAGCCTGATTGAAAACAGGATTTTTTGATTGATTAGACAAACCTTTTAAAATATCTCTAACGGATACTTCTAAAGTAGCATTGATACCACCTTTTAAATCTAATCCAAGATTTATTTCTTTTTCTTTAACTTCATTATAAGTAAATTCAGTAAATCCTAAATTTACAACTGGCATGTTTGCAATAGAATCTAAATAATCTTTTTCTAATTTAACTAATTCGCCTGAATCATTACTGGTAGATTTTGATTCTGCATATATAACGGCATCTTTCTCTACACCTTTTGCAAACCATGTAAATGATAGTTGGTATAAACAAACTATACTAAAAACAATTGCAAATAACCTAATAAGTCCTTTGTTTTGCATTACTTAACTAATTTTATTAATCTTTAATTTGAAATAAACGCGCAAATATACTCAAAAGATTTAGCTTTAAAGGGAATTAACAATGATTTTTACGCCTTTTATATGTATAAAAACACCCTCTTGTTAAACATTGATATTTTGTAGATTTTTTGAAAGAGAATATTCTTAATAATTTTATTTAAGTTTTACAAATTCAATATGGGTTATTTCAAGTAATAATTAGCAAGAAATTGTTATCTTAATCGCTTATTAACTAAAATGTATAGAACCAAACCTTTTGTTATATTTATTATAGGAGTTTCTGGAGTTGGAAAAAGCACCATAGGAAATTTATTGTCTAAAAAATATTCAATAACTTATTTTGATGGAGATGATTTTCATTCGAAAGAAAATGTTAATAAAATGTCTAAAGGTCAATCACTTAATGATGAGGATAGATACGAATGGTTACTTACTTTAAATCAACTAGCAAAAGAACAAATAAAAATACAAAACTGTGTTATTGCTTGTTCTGCATTAAAAGAAAAGTATAGAGATTTATTAAGTAAAGATATTGAAATAAATGTTAAATGGGTTTTTTTGGAAGGGTCATTTGATCAAATTTTGAATCATTTAAATTGCAGGGAAGATCATTATATGCCTGTTTCTTTACTTAAATCACAATTTAAAATTTTAGAAAACCCAGTTAATGCATTAAAAATTGATATTGGTTTTACTCCTGAAGAAATAGTTGAGACTATTAAAAAAGAAATTTTTGATAAATCGGAATTTGGATTGATTGGACTAGGTGTTATGGGGAAAGGTCTCAGTAGGAATATCGCATCAAAAGTGATTGCTCTTTCAGTTTATAATAGACATGTTGAAGGGCTGGAAGAAGATGTAGCTGTTAATTTTAAAAATGAATTTTCAGAACTTTCTAATATTTTACCTTTTGATAAAATTAAAGCCTTTGTAATTTCTTTACAAACACCAAGAAAAATTATGTTGATGGTAAATGCGGGTAAAACAGTTGATGCAGTTATTGATAATTTAATTCCTCATTTATCCAAAAATGATACCATTATTGATGGAGGAAATTCACATTATAAAGATACAAGAAGACGAATTGATTATTTGAAAAATAAAAATATTAATTTTATTGGAGCAGGAATTTCAGGAGGAGAAGCGGGAGCATTAAAAGGGCCATCAATAATGCCAAGTGGTAATAAAGGAGCCTATAAATTAGTAAAACCATTTTTAGAATCAATAGCTGCAAAGGATAAAAACAATTTACCATGTTGTACATATATTGGGAAAGAAGGTAGTGGGCATTTTATTAAAATGATTCACAATGGAATAGAGTATGTTGAAATGCAATTATTGGCAGAAGTGTATTTTATTTTTAAAACTATAGGTAAAAATCCTGATGAAATTGCTAATATACTAGATGGTTGGAAAACAAAAACAAATAGTTATTTATTAGAAATTACAGTTGATATTCTAAGAAAAAAGGATAAAAGAGGATGGATACTTGAATTAATTCTTGATAAAGCAGGAAATAAAGGAACAGGAAACTGGGCAACAGTTGCAACTGCAGAATTAGGAGTGCCAAGTACAATGATCGCATCAGCATTATTTGCGCGATATTTATCTTCTTTTAAAGAGGAACGAATTCAATTAAATGAAAAATTTGCAAGTTTTAAAACGATATCAAAAATTAATGTTGATAACATGATAAAAGTATACCAACTTGCTAGATTAGTTAATCACCATCAGGGATTTAAAATACTATTTGAGGCTTCTAGATCATATGGATGGGAATTAAATTTAAGTGAAATAGCAAGAATTTGGACAAATGGATGTATCATTAGATCCTCCTTAATGGAGGAATTAGTAAATATTTTTAAGTTAACTGATAATATGATGCTCAATAAAAATATTATTGACGAAATTAAAGAACTAAAACCTTCTATAAATGAGATGGTTTCTCAATGTGTTATAGAAGAAATTCCTATTCCGTGTTTAAGTGAAGCAGTTAATTTTTTAAATGCTTATACAAAAGCTGATTCTTCAGCAAACATAATTCAAGCTCAGCGAGATTATTTTGGTGCTCACACCTATCAACAAAATAATGATCCATCAGGAAAATATTATCATACTAACTGGAAAAAAATAACTCATGATTGAGTATAAACTTTTATTAGCCGTATTAATAGGAATAGTTGTATTATTATTTTTAATATTAAGGCTAAAGCTGCATGCATTTGTTTCTCTTTTAATAGCCAGTATTGTTGTAGGTGTTATTGCTGGAATGGAACCGTTGAAAATAATGGATACCGTTAAGGATGGGATGGCAAATACCCTTGGTTTTGTTGCAACCGTAGTTGGACTTGGTGCTATGTTCGGTGCAATTTTAGAAAAATCTGGTGGAGCTAATGTTATAGCATCTTTTTTAGTAAAAAAGTTTGGTGTAAAGCGAGCTCCAGCTGCTATGACTTTGGCAGGATTTATTGTAGCAATTCCTGTTTTTTTTGAAGTAGCATTTATTTTGTTAATTCCAATGATATATGCGCTTCAAAGACAAACCAAGAAATCACTTCTAATTTATGCTTTACCACTATTAGCAGGTTTAGCGGTGACTCATTCATTTATACCTCCAACACCTGGGCCTATAGCTGTAGCAGATATAATAGGTGTTGATTTAGGATGGGTAATTTTAATAGGGGGAATTGTAGGTTTACCAACAGCAATTATTGGTGGAATTTTGTATGGTAAATACATTGGAAATAAAATTTACATTGAGGCTCCTTTTTCAAAGGATATTGCAATTGTTGTTGAGGATAATAAAAAACCAAGCATTAATATCATTTTAAGTATTATAGCTATTCCAATGGTGTTGATTCTTTTTAGCACTTTTGTAAGTAGTGGAATAATAAATTTTCAAAATGAAACCGTAAAAAATATAATTAGGTTAATAGGACATCCTTTTTCGGCATTAATAATTGCCAATATGATTGCCTGGTATATATTAGGGATAAAACAAGGTTTTACTAAAGAACAGTTATTAGATATTACAACTAAATCTATGGCACCAGCTGGAATGATTATTTTAATTACAGGTGCAGGAGGAGCTTTTAAACAAATTTTAGTTGATACCGGTGCAGGAACAATGATTGCAGAATCTCTGGTAAATGTTGGCTTTCCTGTTTTGTTATTTTCATATATTGTCGCTGTATTAATAAGGGTTATTCAAGGCTCAGCGACTGTTGCCATGATAACTGCTGCAGGATTAGTTGCGCCACTAATATCTGGAGTCGAATATAATAATTTAAACCTTGCTTGTATTGTTATTTCAATTGCTTCAGGGGCAACATTTATGTCTCATGTAAATGATAGTGGGTTTTGGCTTGTGAACCAATTTTTAGGTATTACAGAAAAACAAACCTTTAAAACCTGGACAATTATGACGGGAATATTATCGGTAAGTGGATTTGTATTTGCCTCAATAATTAATACTATTTTTTAGTATTTTTGTTTTAATTTTAAAACTATAAAATGGAATTCTTAACAGATATAGAGATTGCCCAAAATAAGAAGTTACTTCACATTAAAAAAATAGCTAAAAAATTAAATATTGATGAAGATGATCTAGAACGTTTCGGGAAATATAAAGCTAAATTACCACTGCGTTTAATTGATGAAAAAAAGGTTGAAAAAAACAATTTGATTTTAGTAACTGCTTTAACTCCAACTCCTGCTGGCGAAGGAAAAACTACTGTTTCAATTGGCTTAACAGAAGGATTAAATAAAATAGGAAAACAAACCACAGTAGTTTTACGTGAACCATCATTAGGACCAGTTTTTGGTATAAAAGGAGGTGCTGCTGGCGGTGGATATTCTCAAGTGGTTCCAATGGAAGATATTAACTTACATTTTACAGGAGATTTTAATGCAATTGAAAAAGCCAATAATTTACTATCTGCTTTAATTGATAATAATTTACAAAGCCCATATTCATTAAATATTGATCCACGAACAATTGTATGGAAACGAGTTATTGATATGAATGACAGGGCGTTAAGATATATAACTATTGGATTAGGAGGTACTGCTAATGGTATTCCTCGTGAAGATGGTTTTAATATTACTCCAGCTTCTGAAGTTATGGCTATTTTGTGTATGGCGGAAGGATTTGATGATTTAAAAGAACGCTTAGGTGATATTTTTATTGGATTTACTTTTGATAAAAAACCAATTTTTGCACGTGATTTAAAAGCTGAAAATGCTATGGCAATTTTATTAAAAGACGCCATCAAACCAAACTTAGTACAAACTTTAGAAGAAAATCCGGCAATTATACATGGTGGTCCATTTGCAAATATAGCACAAGGAACCAACACTATTTTAGCAACTAAAATGGGATTGACACTTTCTAATTATGTAGTAACTGAAGCAGGATTTGGTGCTGATTTAGGAGCTGAAAAATTCTTAAATATTAAATGTGCTGCCGCAGGATTAAATCCGAAATGTGTTGTTTTAGTTGCCACAATTAGAGCACTTCGTCATCATGGTGGTGCAACAAAAAATGAATTGAATACACCAAATATATTGTTTGTTCAAAAAGGATTTCCAAATCTTGAAAAACATATCGAAAATATTAGAAAGTTTAATATTGAACCAGTTGTTGCGGTTAATGCATTTACTAATGATTCAGATGAAGAAATTCAATTGGTTATTGATAAATGTGCTGAGTTAGGAGTACAAGCCGTATTGTCTGAAGGATGGGCAAAAGGAGGTGATGGGACATTAGATCTTGCTAGGGCTGTTGTAGATATTGTTGAAAATAAATCGACACAATTTAAACCATTGTATGATTGGAAATCTCCTGTTGTTGAAAAAATTGAAATAATCGCAAAAGAGATTTATGGAGCTGATGGTGTAGATTTTGATAAAAAAGCAAAACTTAATTTAAAACGTATTGATAGATTAGGTTTTAATGATTTTGCTATTTGTATGGCGAAAACACAAAAATCATTTTCTGATAATGAAACTTTAAGAGGCAGACCAGAAGGGTTTATAGTTCATGTAAGAGAAATTGAAATTGCTGCCGGAGCCAGATTTCTTATTCCTATTTTAGGGAAAATGATGCGTATGCCAGGATTGCCAAGAGTTCCTGCAAGTGAAAATATGTTTATTGATAAAGAGGGTAAAATATCAGGTTTGTCGTAATAAAGTATTGAAATGTTAGTATGGAGTAGTAAGATTTGTAAATTAAAATTCAAGAAACAATTTATAATTAAAATAATAAAACAAAAAAATCCGCCAATTGGCGGATTTTTTAATATCAAAATTTTTGATACGAGTGCTTCAATGCATAATTTACACGTCAAGCAAACCATTTGTTTTTTTAACGGCAGCAGCACTTTCTTGAATTTTAGCTTTTTCAGCATCGTTTAAGTCAAGCTGAACAATTTTTTCAATACCATTTTTACCAATAATACAAGGTACACCAATTGAAATATCATTTAGTCCATATTCACCTTCTAGCAAAGCTGAACATGGGAACATTTTTTTCTGATCATTGGCAATTGATTGAACCATTGAAGAAACAGCCGCACCTGGAGCATACCATGCACTTGTACCTAACATTTTTGTTAATGTAGCACCACCAACTTTAGTAGCTTCTACAACTTCACTTATTCTTTCTTCTGATAAGAATTTATTTACCGGAATACTATTTCTGACAGCCATTCTAGATAAAGGAATCATACCTGTGTCACTATGACCACCTATTACAATTCCATTTACGTCTGATGCTGGACACTCTAGTGCTTCCGCTAGACGGTATTTAAAACGAGCGCTATCTAAAGCTCCACCCATTCCTATAATTCTGTTTTTCGCAATACCTAATACTTTATGTGTTAAATATGCCATAGTATCCATAGGATTACTAACAACGATAAAAATTGCATTTGGTGAATGTTCAAGAACACTTTGTGTAACGGATTTTACAATACCTGCATTAATACCAATTAACTCTTCGCGAGTCATACCTGGTTTACGAGGAATACCACTTGTAATAACAGCAATATCACTTCCAGTTGTTTTTGAATAATCGTTTGTACTACCAGTAATTTTGGTATCAAAACCCATTAGTGAAGATGTTTGCATCAAATCCATTGCTTTACCTTCTGCAAAGTTTTCTTTGATATCAATAATAACAACTTCTGATGCGAAATTTTTAATTGCAATGTACTCGGCACAACTTGCACCAACTGCACCTGCTCCTACTATAGTTATTTTCATATGTTTAAAATTTTATAATTGTATAACAAAATTATTTAAAAAATTAGAGAACTTATGTAACTTAGAGTACTATAAAATAAGTAAAGCGTTTATGAAGTTCTTTAATGAATATGATTTATATTTTATATGTCAATATTGGCATAGATTGCATGTTTTTCAATGAACTCTCTACGAGGTGGAACATCATCTCCCATAAGCATTGAAAATACTCTATCAGCCTCTGTAGCATTATCAATAGCAACTTGACGCATAGTACGATGTTCAGGATTCATAGTTGTATCCCAAAGTTGTACAGCATTCATTTCCCCTAAACCTTTGTATCTTTGAATACTGCCACCACCAAATTTTTCAACAATTGCATCACGTTCGGAATCTGACCAGGCATATTCTTTTTTTGCACCTTTTTTAATTAAATAAAGTGGTGGTGCAGCAACATATATGTTTCCGTTTTCAACTAATTCGCGCATATAGCGGAAAAAGAAAGTCAATATTAAAGTTGCAATGTGACTACCATCAACATCGGCATCACACATGATTACAATTTTATGGTATCTTAATTTGCTTAAATTTAGTGCTCTAGGATCTTCTTCTGTGCCTATGGTTACTCCTAAAGCGGTGTACATACTTTTGATTTCTTCGTTTTCAAAAACTTTGTGTTGCATGGCTTTTTCAACGTTTAAAATCTTTCCACGCAGAGGTAAAATAGCTTGAAAATTTCTATCTCTACCTTGTTTGGCTGTACCACCTGCTGAATCACCTTCGACTAAGAATATTTCACATTTTTCTGGATCACTCCATGCACAATCAGATAATTTTCCAGGCAAACCACCACCAGACATTACTGTTTTGCGTTGAACCATTTCACGCGCTTTAGCAGCTGCATGACGTGCTTGTGCAGCAAGAATTACTTTTTGAACTATAATTTTAGCATCATCAGGGTTTTCTTCTAAATAATTTGTAAGCATTTCAGAAACAGCTTGACTTACAGCGGGTGAGACATCACGATTTCCAAGTTTTGTTTTTGTTTGTCCTTCAAATTGAGGTTCGGCAACTTTTACAGATATTATAGCAGTCAATCCTTCACGGAAATCATCCCCTGAAACATCAAATTTTAATTTGCTTAGCATCCCTGAATTTTCTGCATATTTTTTAAGGGTTTGGGTTAAACCTCTACGAAAACCTGAAAGATGAGTTCCTCCTTCATGTGTATTTATATTATTTACATAGGAGTGTAAATTTTCTGTATAAGAAGTGTTATAAACCATTGCTACTTCAACAGGAACGCCATTTTTCTCTCCTTCCATACTTATCACATCCGAAATAAGTTGTTCTCTGGTAGCATCGAGATAACGAATATATTCTTTTAGCCCTTCGTCACTGTAAAATTCTTCATAGATAAATTTATCTTCATCATCTTTGCTGCGCTTATCAGTAATGGTAATTGTTACACCTTGATTTAAGTATGATAATTCACGCAAACGTGCAGCTAAAGTTTCATAACTAAAAACTATTTCAATTTGAAAAATTGTATCATCAGCTTTAAAAGTTACTTCTGTACCTTCTTTTTCTGTTTCTCCCACCACTTTAACTGGATAAAGAGTTTTTCCTTGTTTGTATTCTTGTTGCCAAATTTTCCCTTCACGAAAAACTCTAGCAGTTAAATGACTGGATAATGCATTTACAACAGAAACACCTACTCCGTGTAAACCTCCTGATACTTTATAAGAATCTTTATCAAATTTTCCACCTGCACCAATTTTGGTCATAACAACCTCTAAAGCTGAAACACCTTCTTTTTTATGAGTTCCAACAGGTATGCCTCTACCATTGTCTGTTACAGTTACCGAATTGTCTTCATTTATTATTACATCAATTCTGTCACAATGACCGGCCATGGCTTCGTCAATGGAGTTGTCTACTACTTCATATACCAAATGGTGCAATCCTCTTGTACTAATATCTCCAATATACATTGATGGTCTCATGCGCACATGCTCCATGCCCTCTAACGCCTGAATACTATCGGCAGAATATTCGTTTTTTTTATTTTCTTCACTCATATTTATTAGTTGTATTTTATCTAAAATTCACAAACGTACAAAGATAACAAAACAGCTACTTCTAAGCATGTTTTTTTTACTACTTTTAAGCATTAAGTTATCAACATTTTTTTTAGAATCATTGAGTTAAGTTACATGTTTTATCAACTTTTATTTTAGGAAAATAGAATGTAAAAAAAAAAGCTCATCTTGATTTGTTAAGATGAGCTTTTTTTATTTAATGCAAATTAAAATAGCTTAATATTTTTTGTATTTGCAGAATGTTAATTTTCAAATAAATATTAATCCCCTCAGTATAATATTTATAGAAATTAACTTTAAAATCACTATAAAGTGTTAGAAATATTTCAGAATATAATTTTAGTAAAAAAAATTATCCAAAATATAATTATTGAAACTAATCCAATAATATAAAGCAAATATATTTTTAAATTCTGAAGAAATTCTGAAGTTTTAATTTTGAATTCAAAAAAAAT
The DNA here is from genome assembly GCA_030613745.1 of Flavobacteriaceae bacterium. GTDB lineage: Bacteria > Bacteroidota > Bacteroidia > Flavobacteriales > Flavobacteriaceae > Lutimonas. Next base: position 10,347 of record JAUWLK010000056.1, read on the forward strand.
AAAAAAGCCCATTAGATTTTAATCGTAATGGGCTTTACTGTGCAAATTAAAATAGCTTAATATTTCAATATATTTGCGAAACTTTATCATTAAATTAATACCATTCCCCTCAGATAAATATTAAGAATTGATAAAGCTGTAAAAACTTAAAAACATTTCAGAATTCTTTATAATTATGGTAGTTCTGAAACTAATTATTAAACAAACTAATGAATAATAACATTACAAATGTATATGTCTTTTCTAAAGAAATTCTGAAGTTAATCTGCGACAAGTTTTGTTAAAAAGTCCTTACTGTTTATGATCAAGGATTTTTGAGCAAAAAAACAGCTTAATGTTTCATAATATTTGCAATTTTTTATCTTTTTCAATACCATTCCCCTCAAAAAAATATTTAAAAAAATAAATAATTATATGCTCAATAGTTGAGTAATTTAAATATTTCAGTATCCATTTATAATGAATTTTGAACGTTCTGAAATAATTATTAATTGTAAATATGAATTAATAACAGGACAAAAATATATAGGATTTCTAAAGAAATTCTGAAGTTTTTTAATTGTAAATGTTAAAGTTTTATTAATCTATTTAATGAAAAAATAGAATTAAAAATAGATTGAAATATTGTGTTGATTTTCAATAAATGAGTGGTTTATTTTCCAATTATAAGTATCACATATTTTTTTAACAATCGCTAATCCTAACCCGAAGGAGTCTGAAGATTTACTATCTTTTTTAAATCTTTCAAATAAGGATGTTGAAGAAATATTAAGTGGTTCACCAGAGTTTGAAAAACTTATAAAAAGATCTGAAGTTGCTATTTCCAGATTTCCAGATTTTAAATTGTGTTTAATAGCATTGCTAATTAAATTTGAAATTACAATGTCAAAAAGTAATGGATTAGCTGAAACTTTAACATTAGAAGTAAAATTTTTAATTACAGTGATTTTTTTAGATTCTATAAAATCTTCAAAAATTTCAAGTTGTTTGTCAATTACATCATTAATTAAAATAAGCTCTTTTTCACTAAATTGTTGATTTTCAATTTTTGATAATAGTAGTAATGTTTTATTTAGTTTAGATAAACGTTGAGCTGCTAAATAAATAGCTTTTATTTGGTGTTTGTCGTCTGTTTTTAAATTTTCAGACTGCATTAATGATTCAGATTTTAGTTGCATGATAGCTAATGGAGTTTGCATTTCATGCGATGCATTATCGGTAAATTCTTTTAAATTATTAAAATCTGAATTTATTTTATTGGTTAGCTTGATTAAAGATTGATTTAGTTCTTGAAATTCGTCAATTTTTGAGTTTTGTAAGTGTATAGGTTGGTTATTCTCTACAGAAAAACTTTTTAAAATTTCTAAATTTTCATAAAAAGGCTGCCAAGCGTTACGTAAAATTAAAGTGTTTACAAAAAATACGGTAAGAATTAACAATAAAATAACGATACCAATTGATAAAGTTATTGCTAATATAAAGTCTTGATTTTTAACAAGAGAGCTTCTTGTTGTAATTACGTAGGTCTTACCATGCAGAGTTTCAATGGAAGTAAGTTGTCTGTAAAGCTCACGTTTTTCTATTCCATCTATTAATTGGTAGATTAGGGTGTCCTTAAAATATAAAGTATCTTTTATTGGTATTTTACTAATAAAATCATCAACCTCAAATATAGGAAGGGGATATTCATATTTTAATTTTTGTGCAATTAACTCTTTATCCCAAAGTAAATTTTCATCTTGTTTTTTTGTTATAATATTTTTTAAAACAAAAAATATTATAATACTAGAAGCAATAAAAATAATTATTGAATATATAATATAAGTTTGTTTTGTTTTTTGAATTAATTTCATTAGTCACAAAATTTATAACCAAGACCATATATTGTTTGTAAAT